>NZ_DATHFX010000124.1:0-5191 GCF_035317885.1 Pinirhizobacter sp. | reverse complement strand
CAATCAGGATGGGCGACATCCTGGGCGTTGTGGGCGTCGTCATTGTGGCCGTGGTGTATGGCGCGCTGGCGCTCTACATGGTCTATGACTCGTACCGCGCGCAGAGAAGCGCATTTGCACGGGATGTGTTGACGGCCGCGGCGGTAGGGCTTATATGGTCCTGTGGACAGTGGTTGTTCGACATGGCAAAGGGTTTTCATTAGCGGCCCTGGAAGGGCTTCACCGAGAGAGGTGACCGATTTGCTCGCAAAGCCGAAGTCTATACACGTTTTCCTGTCCGTCGCGGGCCTGGTGCTCGTATACGGGATGATCCAGGGCATCTTCAAACACTCCCTTGCACAGTTCTTGTTTATGCTGGCCGGGATGATGGGCTGCATCGGTTTTTGGCGAAATCCCCACTACCTGGGGTCGAGTTTGTCCTCTCTGCCGGAGGATGTGAGGCGCTCCTACGACAAGACCGGGCATATATTTTTCCTTGCCTCGAGAGTACTGGTGCTTGCAGGAATCTGCGCGTTCGCCTTTTATCATTGAGTCCCCATGTTGCGGAGGGAACCATGAAGATCGGGATCTGGCTCGCCATCGGTATCAGCATCGGCACGGCTATCGGAGTTGCAACAAATCAATTGGGTATTGGCATTGGGCTGGGAGTTGCATTCGGCATGATTATTGGCTCGGTCGCTAGTCGCAAACGGCAATAGCGGGCCTCGACGGAGTTCTTCATCCGTAGGCTAAGATCCCCTCCCATGTCGCCCACCCTCCCGGCCCATACCTCGTCGGTCACCGACGACCCGTCGCTAAGATCCGTCATCCTGATGGGGTGGGCCCCCTGCACGCTGGCCTGTTGCATCGGCGCGCTGTCGGTGTTGCGTGACAGCCCAAGGCAGATTCTTTTCGATCTTCTGCTGTGGCTGGCCTACAGCGCCGCGGCGATTCCCTTCGCATGGCTGCTGGCATTTTCCTGGCGTGCGCGGTTCCGGCTCCCTGTCGGCATCGCCATTTTGGCGTCCGCGGCTTTCCTGCTGGCCGTCGTCGTCACAGTGCCGCAGTACCACATAGCGGCCGAACTCGGCCTGATAAAACCAGGCCCCATATGGCCCGCGCTGCTGATCCGCATGCAGGGCTGCTGGTTCCTTCTGCTGATGTTCGCGGCGGTGTACTTCGGGCTTGGCTATGGCGCGCTCGCGCGGCTGGGAGATTTCCTTCGCCTTACCCTCGCCGGGGACGGGCGGCATGAGGTAACCCTCGCCGAAGAGTTCGACGCGCTGGCCAGTTACCTGGACATCGAGCGCACCCGGCTGGGGGATCGCCTCTCCGTGGCCATTCGCGCGGAGGACGGCGTGATGGCTTGCCGCGTGCCATGGCTCATGTTGCAGCCGCTGCTGGAGAATGCCATCCGGCACGGTGTGGCGCTGCGGCCGGAAGGGGGCGAAGTGTCCGTCGTGGCGTCTCGGCAGGGCGGCCAACTGTGCGTGGCCGTGCAGAGCCAGGGTGGCTGGCAAGAGCCCCCGCCAGATTCCGACGGTGAGCGTTCGATCGGCCTTGCGAATGTACGGGCCCGGCTGGCTCGGCTCTACGGAGATGATGGGCAGCCCTGGTTGATGCCCTGCGTCAGGTCAGCCGTAAAGCGACGCCCGGCACTGCGCCCCGCATGGCAAGGAGCGGCGCGCAACCAGACTTGCGGGCAGAGCTGGCTCGTCTGGTCACAGATGTCGACCCGGACGACGACACTGCCATGGCACGCGCACGCAAAGCGATGCTAAGAACCATTTTGCTCCGTGAATGGGGGACGGCGCGGAGAGCGACCCGGCGTTCATGGGCATGCTTGAGGCTGTAGACAACGGGATTGGCGCCGATGAGCGACTTCGCAGTCTGTTTCGTGAAGCTGTTCTAAGCCTTCGGACTAACACGAAGGCTAGCTGAAAGGCGTGGCGATTTTTTGTGGGCCAGGGGACAGTGGATGAGTAAGTTCATGACGGCGGGGCTATTCCCGCTGCGAAAGTGCATGGTTGGTGTCATTGCCTTTGGGCTTGTGCACGCGGCGTTTGCCGGTCCGAAAGCGTCGGGCGCCAGTTCTGCCCAGTCCAACGAAGGTCCGATCAGGATTTCATTCGAAACGAATGACACTGGCCTGCCTACCGTTGTTGTCAAGATCAACGGCGTGCCTGTGACCTTGTTCCTAGACTATGGCGGCTATGCGCAACTGGCCGTGAAAAGTGAGGCGCTTGGCTTGACGGCGGTCAGATTCACCAGCGACGTGCAGAGATCACGCGACGCCCAGGGTCGTGATCGTGTGTCGCGAAAGTTCACAGCGCAGACGTTGTCGGTAGGCTCCAGGAATTGGCAAGACGTTTCAGGCACCGAGCTTCCAGCGTCGCCCGCATTCCGGTTTCCGCAGTCGGGATACCTGGGCTTCGGGATATTGAAGTCGTATCTAGCCGTTTTCGATTACGCCGGGAATGAACTTCGGCTATACCCGCCAGGGGACAGGAAAGCCTTGGTCAGGGAGTGCGGCTCGTCGACGTTCCCCATCAGCGTGGTGGATGGCGTGACGCAGACTACGGCGAAGACGTGGTATGGCGAGCGGACCTTCCAGTTCGATACGGGGTCAAACATGGACCTTCTCCGTCCCGCTTCAGTACCCGGTGAGCCACCGAAGCCCGGTACGCAGGTTGAGCTCAAGTCGTTTCAGCTGGGTAGGGGTGGTGACTTTCGGCGATGTTGTATTGCCGAGTCTATCCTGGCCTAGGTGGCGCTGGTTTGAGGCTCAAGCGGTTCGGCGTTTGGAAAGGCCGAAAAACGGAATAAAAAGCTACGTGATTGGCCTATAAAGGTTCAACTGTTGGCCTTTCCTAGCTCATGACACCGTTATGCTTCCCTCGACAACTTCCACGGTCAAAGCCCAGGTTGATACCGCCCTCAAGATGCAGGCAGAGGAGACCCTGAAGGCTCTACCGACGCCGAATCGTGCAACTTTGGTCGCAATTTCTGATTCCTACACAGGCCGAGTACATAAGGCGAGCTCGGTAGATAAATTGTTTAGTTCGGGCCACATCGCGGGTGACCACGACAACGACTACGACGACGCAACCAGCGTTGCCGATGCCCTGGTCGAGGACGGCGCTATGGAAAGCAGTCATCCCCAGCACAGTCTCTTCATGACCATCGCCGATCTGATCTATGCCTTTGATCAGCGTAACTACCCGATGCCCTATATACCGGCGAACCAGATGCTTCGCTTCCTCATGGACCAGCATGGGCTCAAGCAGACCCAGCCGGCCGTCGAATGAACTTGCGCGTCGACAAGGCCTAGTTGGGGGCGAGACGCTTGCCTGGCCCGTGCTCGCCGGGCCTGCCAAGGGGAAATGCGATGTGTGGTGACCGCCATGTTGACGGATCAAGCGGGGCGGATACTTCGGTCTGGAGACGCCATTGTTGATCAACGCAACTCAATTCCGGCAGCTTCATATTGCCCTGGTGCTGGCACTCGTGCTGTGCGGCATCCCTGCCAACTACGTCTATTTCAAGCATCGAAAGACTGCAGCATCTGCTGGCCGCACCTGAGCGTGGCCAATGGATGCACCTGCCGGAGTACGACACGCCCTTCGACCGGCCTGTGAGAGAAGTCGGATTGGGCTGGAACCTTAGTCCCGTCGCTCCGCGCTTCCCAGGCAAGGTCCTGATGCTGACCGATGGGCGTGCAATAAGCCAGGCAGAATCCGTTCTTGGCTACTTTTCCGACCTGCATCTGGCCACGATCATTGGATCGCCAAGCGCAGGAACCAACGGCGATGTCCAAAGGTTCTCGACGCCATCGGGCTACTACATTAGCTTTACCGGCTTGCGCGTGACCCGCCACGATGGTGTCACCCCATTTCATCTGCGTGGCGTAACCCCTGATGTCGCCATCGCTCCCACGCTCGAGGACGTTCGTGCTGGGCACGATGTGGTGCTGGAGCGAGATTTGACGCTAGCGCAGTGACCTGCCCGGGTGAGGTCGGGGCGCATGATCAGACTTTCTCAACGGCCTCAGCCGACCTCGCCAGCGCACGTTGCAACGCGTCCCCCTTTCGCTCGCTGTAACGACTGACCAAGTAGTCGCTGCGACCACGCACCATCAGTGTGAACTTCACAAGCTCTTCCATGACATCCACCACGCGGTCATAAAACGGCGACGGCTTCATCCGCCCGTGCTCATCGAACTCCTGCCACGCCTTGGCTACCGACGATTGATTGGGGATGGCCACCATCCGCATCCATCGACCGAGCACCCGCAGGGTGTTCACCACGTTGAAAGATTGGGAGCCGCCACTGACCTGCATGACCGCCAAGGTCCGGCCCTGGGTGGGCCGCACGCTGCCGTCTTCCAAAGGCAGCCAGTCGATCTGGTTCTTGAAGACGCCGGTGATGGTGCCGTGCCGCTCCGGGCTCACCCACACCTGGCCCTCCGACCAGATGGACCATTCGCGCAGCCGCTGCACTTCGGGGTGACTGGCCGGCGTGCTGTCGAGCATGGGCAACTGGTGCGGATCGAACACGCGGGTTTCGGCGCCCAGGTGTCGCAGGATCCGTTCGGCTTCCAAGGCGAGCTTCCGTGAGAAGGACTGCGGGCGCAGGGAGCCGTAGAGAATCAGGATGCGGGGCGGGTGGCCGGCATCCTGGTCGGCGCCGAGCCTGGGGGCTTCGGGGCTGGGGAGAAGATCGAGGTGGAGATGGGGCAGGTCGGTGGTCATGGGCTTGTTTGGGATCCGATATTTCGACTATTCTAGTTATATGGAAACGAATGACGCAATCACCGCCCTGACCGCGCTGGGACACGCCAAGCGCCTGGCCGTCTTCCGTCTGCTGGTGGTGGCCGGTCCCGCTGGCCGCATGGCGGGAGACATCGGAGACGAGCTGGGCATCCCCGGGGCCACGCTGTCTTTCCACCTGAAAGAACTGGTGCATGCCGGCCTGATCACGGCGGAACCCCAGGGTCGTTTTGTCTGCTACCGGGCTGCCTTCGATGCCATGAATGGCCTGATTGCGTACCTGACCCACAACTGTTGCGCTGGCAGCCCGGTGGCCGAGTGCGCGCCGGTCACGACCGCGTGTGCGCCGGGCGAAGCCTGCTGCTGATTTCTCCTGAGAAGAAACTTCATGACCCATCGTGTCTTGTTTGTCTGCACGGGCAACTCCGCCCGCAGTGTTCTGG
>NZ_DATHFX010000123.1:0-3255 GCF_035317885.1 Pinirhizobacter sp. | reverse complement strand
ATGAAGTTGAAAAACACCACCCCGTAGACGACCACCGGCTGGGCCTCACCGGCTGGAGCTATGGCGGCTTCATGACCATGTTCTCCGTAACCCAGACCCAGCGCTTCAAGGCAGCTGTGGCCGGGGCGGGCATTGCCAACTGGCAGAGCTACTATGGCCAGAATTCCATCGACCAGTGGATGACGCCGTTCTTCGGTGCATCGGTCTACGACGACCCGGCGGTCTACGCGAAGAGTTCGGCCATCAATTACATCAAGCAGGCCAAGACCCCGACGCTGGTAGTGGTGGGCGACAGGGACGCGGAATGCCCGGCGCCGCAGTCGTTCGAGTTCTGGCATGCCCTGCGCGCCCAGGGCGTGCCGACGCGCCTTGTGGTGTATCCGGGCGAGGGCCACGCCTTCAGGGACGAAGCGCACCGCCGCGACGTGCTGCAGCGGGCGCTGGACTGGTTCACCCAGTACCTCAAGTGAGCCAAATCCGGGCGATTGCTACGCCGGACGGACGATGATGGGCGTCGGCACGTTTCGTGCTTCGGCAGGCGCCATGCAATCGTTTCCCTCCATGGCGGCAAGCCACGTGGTGGTCAGCATGGCGCTGGCGGCCGTGTGTTCGGCTGCCCTGGTACTGGCCGTGGTGGCCTGGCGACGGGCCAATCGCAAGCGCAAGGGCAGGGGATTGACCTTCCATGCGTGGCACGATCCGCTCACGGGCCTGCCCAACCGCGCCTATGTCATGCACGAATTGAACAGCCTGTTTGCCCCGGGCGAGCGTCCGTCGCTGGCCGTGCTGTTCATCGATCTTGACGGTTTCAAGGCCATCAATGACATCCACGGTCACCAGGGCGGCGACCTGTTCCTGAGCGCCGTCGGCCGTTCGCTGCGCCAGAGCGTGCGCGAACGCGACATCGTGGCCCGCTTCGGCGGCGACGAATTCGTGGTGGTGCTCAAGCGTTACAGCGGTGAGGAAAACCTTTCCCGGATCTGCCGCAAGGTGCTGGACTTGGTTTCCCGGCCGGTGCAGGTGGGTGGCGAGTTGCTGGCTGTTTCGCCCAGCATCGGCGTGGCCGTGGCCCCGCGCGACGGCCATGACGCGGAGACCCTCCTGCGCAACGCCGATGCGGCGATGTATTCGGTGAAGGAAACCGGCAAGGCCGACTTCCGCTTCTACGTCGAGGGCATGCACGAACTCGCCCGCGAACGCATGGCGTTGGCCCTGGACCTGCGCCAGGCATTGCAACAGGACGACATCGAGGTGGCCTACCAGCCCAAGCGCTGCCTGCGCTCAGGCCAGGTGCGCGGGCTCGAGGCATTGGCGCGCTGGAATCATGCAACGCGTGGCGATGTGCCGCCGGCGGTGTTCGTGCCGGTGGCCGAACGCTCCGGCCTGATCCATGCCCTGGGGGAAACGGTACTGCGGCGCGTACTTGCCCAGCTGGCCGCCTGGGACACTGAAGGCGTGCCGGTGGCTTACGTGGCGATCAACCTGTCCCTGCACGAACTCACCCGGCCGTCGTTCGTCGAATCGCTCGCAGCGATCGTTGCCAGGAGCCCGGTGGATCCTTCGCGCATCCGTTTCGAGCTCACCGAGTCGACCCAGATGCGGCAGCCGGAGGAATCGGTGCGGCAGATGCATGCCCTGCGCGATCAGGGCTTCGCGTTGTTGATCGACGACTTTGGCGCAGGCTTCTGGAACCTGGGCCACCTGCGAGAGTTGCCGGTGGGAACAATCAAGATCGACCAGTCGTTCGTGCGCGGTGGCCTGCACAACGATGCGGACCGGCAAATCACCGAGGCCATCGTGCGCCTTGCCCGCAAACTGCGGTTGGAGACGGTGGCCGAGGGGGTGGAGACCGCCGACCAGGCCAACTGGCTACGCGAACTCGGATGCGACATCGGGCAGGGCTTCTACTTTGCCCATCCCATGCCGCCGGCGGCCGTAGGCGGGTACCTGGAGCGCCTGGCCTGTGGCTTGGCGTGAGCGGTTTGGCAAGGTCCTGGCGCTGGCCCTTGGCCTGGTGGCCTTGCCATGCCTGGCCACGCCAGACGCCCTGACCGATGCCTGGCGTCCGTTCCGCGCCGTCTGGTTCGACAACCTTAGCGTCACCGACGGCTTGCCGCACTCGACGGTCACGAGCCTCGTGCAGGATGCGCGCGGCGTGGTGTGGATGGGCACGTTTGGCGGACTGGTGCGCTACGACGGCAGCCAGATGCGCGAATTCGGTGAGCAGCCGGATGCCCCGGACGGCCTGACCGATGCCTATGTGCGTTGCATGGCTGCGCTCCCCAACGGCAACCTGTTGCTGGGCACCAACGCAGGTGGACTGGTGGAGTTCGACGCCGCCACCAACCGCTTCCATCGTTTTCCGGTAGGCGCCAACGGTACTTCGGACGACAAGATATTCGCCCTGGCCAGCGACCGCGCCAATGGTTGGTGGATCGTCACGGACGGCGGCACCGACCATCTCAAGGCCGACGGGCGCATCGAACGGGTGCCCGAGGGACCGGGAAGCCGCCCCGAATTCCCGGCACGGAGTTTTTCCGCGCTGCAGGACGAAGCCGGCAACCTGTGGATCGGCAACGACCGCGGGCTGTTCCGGCGTACCGCCGGCCAGGCGGCCTTCGTGCGCGTGCATGCCGCCGACCCGCGGGTGGATGCGGTGCTCGGCGACCGGATCTGGTCGATATTCCGTGATGCGGCCGGCCGCACATGGTTCGGCAGTGGCGAATCCGGTTCCGTTTACCTGGATCGAAAAGACCAGTGGCATTTCGTCGAAGGAATTTCAGGTTCTGCATCGATCACCGGACGGCGCACGATCCGCAATATCGTCGACACACCCGACGGTGATGTCTGGTTCGCCAGCGACGGCGCGGGGGTGGCGGCGTGGAACCCCGCCACCGGGCGTGCACGCTTGTTGAGCCACGATGCTTCGGTACCCTCGACCATCCCGGGCAATACCACGCGCGCATTGATGCGTGATCGGTCAGGAAATATCTGGGTGGCTACGGAACTTGGCGTGGCGCGCCACGACACCCGGGCGACGGGCATCTTTACCGTGCCGCCGTCGCCATTCCAGGCTTTCGGCTTGTCCGATCCTGATGTCCATACCGTGTTCGTGGATCCGCGCGGGCGCATCTGGCTGGGCCTGGGCACCGGCCACATCGATGTGCTTGACCTCGGAGCCAGCACCATGCGCCACGTGCGAGTGCCCGGCGACCAGGGCCAGCGCGACGTGCAGGCGTTCGCGGTGGCGCCGGA
>NZ_DATHFX010000122.1:0-8543 GCF_035317885.1 Pinirhizobacter sp. | reverse complement strand
CAGCGGCGCGTAGTAGTCGGTGCGGCCGAGCCGCCAGATCAGGTAGGGCACCGCGAAGATGATCACCATGGCGATCAGGAAGAGCTCGGCACTGTTCATCTGCGGTCCCCGGGATACTCCGGGGACCGAGATTAGCGCAGGTTCATGCGAAGCGGCGTAACGTCGTCAGGTCCAGCTGTCGTCGCTACCACCGCTGTCGACGCCGGAGTCGTCGCCGCCACCGCCGCCACCCCAGCTGCTGTCGTCGTTACCCATGTCGACGGGCTGGTCGCGAAGGTCGTCGTAGGCCTGGCCGCGGCTGTCGCCGGCATCGTTACCGCCGCCGGCATTCGCGTTCGAATTGCGCTCGCCTTCCTCGCGGCGTTCATGGTTTTCGTACATGTTCACCGCCGCGGCGCCGAGGGCGCCGCCGGCCAGGCCGCCCAGGAACGAGCTGCCCATGCCCGAGCCCTGGTTTTGCGGCGGATATCCCTGGCCCGGGAATCCCGGCGGGACATTGGTGTTGGGGCCCTGGCCGTAGCCCGGACCGCCTGGCGGGGATTGCCGCCGGCGCATCACCATCAACACGATGCCGCCGATCACCACCAGGCCCAGGACCCAGGGCCAGATGCTCGTATGGGGTTTCTCCACCTGGAATGGGACGGGAGCTGCGGTTGCACCTGATGCCTCACGACGCGCTGGCGCGATGCGCGTGGGAGCCGGCGCGGTAGCCTGGCGCAGTTCCGACTGGAAGTGCTGGAACTTGGCAGGGTCGGTGAAGCCGATCTTCGGATCGAGTGTCTGCGCCTTGTCCGCTTCGGCGCGTGCCTCGCCGATGTTGCCCTGGTGGGCCAACACCTGCGCCAGTACATAGTGCGCCTTGGCGCTTTGCGGATGCTCGGCGATGGCCTGGCGTAATTCCTGTTCTGCCAGGGGGTAATTACCCTGGGCGATGGCTGCCTGTACCGCCTTGGGTGAATCGTCGGCGAAGGCTGGACCGATGGCCGCAAATGCCAGGCAGAACGCGAACAAAAACTTCTTCATCTTTCGTGCCTCACTTTTCACTTGTCGCCAAGCGCGGATTCTATCTGTCCATGGTGGGGTGCCGACGTGACGGTACAAGGGCCCGGTCACCGTGACTTCAGGCACCCGTTGTCGGTAGCGGGCTGCCGGCCTATGCTCAAGAACTCGTCGGGAAGGGTTGGATCAATGAATCGTGCATGTGCCGCATTTGCGCTGGCTGGGCTTCTACTGATGGGATCGGCATGCACCGCCCTGACGCCCAAGGCACAGGTGGCCCCCGCGGTCGATGCCAATGCCAAGGCCGCCGCGGCACCGGCTGATCCGACCAGCGGACAGCGGCTGGCGGAGGCGAAGAAACAACTGGCCGACTGGCCTAATCTGGCTCGCTATCACGCCGACAACGCCACCGTGGCCAAGCCCGTCAAGGGTGACCAGCGCGTGGTCTTCATGGGCGATTCGATCACCGATTTCTGGGGGCGCGACCAGGGCGTGTTTTTTCCCGACAGGCCCTACATCAACCGCGGCATCAGCGGGCAGACCACGCCGCAGATGCTGGTGCGCTTCCGCCCCGATGTCGTCGCCCTGAAACCGAAGGCCGTGGTGATCCTGGCCGGCACCAACGACATCGCCGGCAATTCAGGCAAGGCGAGCGTGCAGATGATCGAGGACAACCTTGCCTCGATGGTCGACATCGCCCGGGCCAACCACATCAAGGTGATCCTGGCCACGGTGCTGCCGGTAAGCGACTACTTCGATCCGAACCAGAGCAAGAACCGCCCGCCGGAGACGATCAAGGAACTCAATGCCTGGATCCGCGACTACGCGCGGCGTGAGCACCTGGTGCTGCTCGACTACTACCCGGCGATGCTCGACGAGCAGGGCGTGTTCAAGAAGAGCCTGACCTTCGATGGCCTGCACCCGAATGCCGCGGGCTACGACGTCATGCGGCCGCTGGCGGCCAGGGCGATCGCCAAGGCACTGGGGAAATAAAGCCTGCACTTCATGGATCAAACCTCCACTTCCACACCCGGTCCCACCAAGCATCCGGCGGGCTTGCGCATCATCGCCGTATACAAGGCGGTCAAGACCGTCGGCTTGATCTTCATCGCCATCGCTGCCTTCCGCCTGGACCGCGAGCAGAACTTCCAGAACCTGGTGCAATGGCTCGAGCACCTGCAGCTGACCGAGAGCAACAGCCTCCGCTGGAGCCTGGTGCACCTGCTTGAAGGCATGGGACCGGCGAAATTCATTGCCGTGGGCATCGTGGCCCTGGTCTATGCCGCGATCTTCGCCACCGAGGGCATCGGCCTTTGGATGCGCAAGTACTGGGCCGAGTGGTTCACTGTGATCGCCACCGGTTCCCTGGTGCCCGTGGAGCTTTACGAGTGCATCATGCGCTTCAGCTGGCTGAAACTTGCCGTGATGGTGGCCAACGTGCTGATCGTGATCTACCTGGTGCGCATTGCCCTGCGGCCCCGGCATAGTGGCGTGGCCGCCAGTTCAGGCGTATAACCACGTCCAATATCACAGGGACGTGCCCATGGGGATCATCAGGCGTTGCGTGGTAGTGCTGGCCATCGTGTTTGGCGTTTGCGCATGCGACCAGCGAGCCATGATCGACAAGCTCACGCCCCATCCCGCCGCCGAGATCGGCCGGTCGGTGATCGACGAATGGCGGACGGGAAAGATCGACGAGCTTCGCCCGATGTTGTCCAGGGAACTGGATAACCCCGACACGCTGGCCAAGCTTCGTAGTCTGTCCGCCGGGATGCCGTCAGGCACGCCCGCCAGCGTGAAGGTGGTTGGCGCCTACACCAACGAACGCTGGGGTAGCGGCAAGGCGAAGCAGACCACCTATAACCTGAGCTACGAATACCAGTTTGACCACCGTTGGCTCCTCGCCAACGTCGTTCTGGTCAACACGGGCGACCGCACGGAAATCGTGGGCATGCGAGCCGAGACGCACGATCAGTCGCTCGAGCAAATCAACGCTTTCTCGCTTGCCGGGAAAGGGCCTTTGCAATGGCTCTTCCTGCTTGGCGTCATCGCCATGCCCCTGTTCTGCCTGTTCGCCCTGATCACTTGCCTGCGCACGCCGATGCGGCGGCACAAGGTGTGGTGGGCATTGTTCACCCTTGTGGGTGTCGTGACGGTTTCGATGAACTGGAGCACGGGTGAGGCGGGCTTCACGCTAATTTCGTTTCGGCTGTTCAGCGCTTCCGGTATGGCGCAGCTTTATGGGCCATGGCAGCTGGCCCTGTCGTTCCCGCTTGGCGCCGTATGGTTCCTGGCGCGGCGGCGCCATCTCATCGCCACGGCGCCACCCCCGCTCCCGGACGAAAATGTCGCGTCCGGAGCGGGATAGCCTCTCTCCAGGCTTGGCGGACATCACGTGCTGGCGTCCACCCAGGCGTGGGCGCGTACCGGGAAGGTGCCCATCCGGCGCACCTTGGGAGGTACAGCCGAGAACCGGATGCCTTCGACAGGAAGCTGCTCGAGCCCGGTGAGGTGCTCGACGATCGGGATGCCGGCACCCAGCAGGATGGTATGCACCGGCCGCGTGCCGCCCGAAGTGTCGTCGATGTTGAGCGAATCGATGCCCACCAGCCGCGCACCCTGGTCGCGCAGGTAGATGGCGGCCTTCTCGGTAAGGAACGGATGCCCTTCGAAGTAGGCATCGGTGCGCCAATGGCGATCCCATCCGGTGTGCACCAGCACGGCCTTGCCCTTGACGTTGAAGGCTGCGAATTCGGTCCAGTCCACCGCCCGGCTCGTGGCGCCCGCCACGTGCACGACCACGGCCGGCACGCCGGAGATCTGATCCAGTGCCAGCCCTGCCAGGTCGCAGCCATCGGCGTAGCGATGGAAGGGAGAGTCGATGTAGGTACCGGTGTTGCCCACCATGTCCAGGCGGTCAATCACGAACGTAGTGCCTTCGGCGTAGTGGGCCTTGGAGTTTTCCCGCGAAAGGTAATCGCATACCAGCGGCGCAGGCAGTCCCTTGTAGGTGATCATGCCGGTTTCAATCACGTGGCTGAGGTCGAACTTGTGCGTCGCGTTGGCCGCCGTGGCTTCATCGACCGCTGTCGCACGCTTGTGCGGCTCGGTAATGATGGCCTTGTTATGGATCTTCACGCTGCCCACCATCAGCAGGCGAAGGTCGCGGATGATGTACGCCGCCAGGGCGTCGTCGTCGATGTCATCGCCATCGATGTCCAGGCGGAAGCCCTGGCCCTGGATACCGCCGCCGTTGGAAAACGCCACGTCGAAATCGAAGCACACTCTCTTGTCGGTCATTTGCGCGGCTCCTTGGGGATTCTTTGATTGGGGATCTTGTCAGGCGCGACGCAACAGCGCTTCGCGCGTGGCATCGTCGGCCGGGAACAAACATTCCAGCGCCGGTTCCGAAAGCGTCACGTCCACCGGCGTGCCAAATACCGTGATGGTGGACACGAACGACAACACGGCTTCGCTGCCGGGCATGCGCAGGCGCAGCGGAACGGCGATGCGCTTGGCCGGCCGGGTGGCCTGCGGACCTGAGCAGGCGATTGCGGGCGCGCAACGGCATGGGACCTTCACGACATTACCCTGGTAGCCCATTCGGGCGCGAGCGGCGAAGCCATCCGCTACCTGTCCAGGCACGGCGACGAACGTATCCGCCATTTGGTGCTGGTGGGCGCAACCGGTCCCTGCATGCTGGCTGCGCAGGACAACCCGTGTGGCGTGCCCAGGGAGGCCGCGGAAGCGTTGTTGGGTGAACTGGCCCACGATCTTGCCGGATGGATCGACTCGAATGCCGGGCCCTTCGCACCTCGGGTGTCGGACCGGCTTATCCAGTGGCTTGGCCAGATGATCATGGACGTCTCGCGCCGCACATTCGTCGATTTCCAGCGGGCAATCCTGGAAACCGACTTCCGCGACGAGGCCGCCGCATTGCGTATCGCGGTCACCCTGATCCACGGCGACATGGATGCGTCCGCACCCATCGAGCTTACCGCCCATGCGTATGCGCGCATCGTTCCGGATGCGGAGCTGATCGTCTATGAAGGTGCGCCGCATGGCCTGATGTACACCGAGCGTGCACGTTTTATCGGCGAGCTCGCGGCGATCGTGGAAGCGGCAGGGCAGCGGCGCACGAGCATTGGCTGACCGCATGATCGGGAGCGGAAGGGCAAAGTTTAGTTCTTCGGAACTCCCGTGGTGCGGATTGCCCCAGAACCGCCAACAACCGCTTTTTTGCACAAACACGGGCCCCTCGACGCCCCATCCGGTGCCCGGAACCATCGGGCGGAAGGCGTTTTTTGCATTGCAGCGTGACACCTTGCGGTTTCAGCGTCTTAATCTGCCCCAGCGGGATTTAGACCGATCCAAATCAACGGCGGTCAGGTTAAGGGAAGGGTTGGGAAGGGCCAGGGGCGCGTGCGTCAGGCGCAGCTCATGGTGTTGCTGCTCCCCGCCTGGCAGGTTGAGGGAAAAGGGTAGCCGCCACGGCGACCCGGGGAGATTGAAGCATTCGCTGTTGATGGACCGAGTGCCATTGGACACCCAATATTTTGGATCGATCCAAGTTAAAGCCGGAGGAAATCGGGCGACAAATCGCCAATTCGCAGTACGTGATTAAACGGGGATTACTGCGCCGACTCCAGAGGCGCATAACTAAGTAGGGAATCACGAAAAATGACTCATTTGCCGCATGTGTCTTCGCGTAAGCCGTTGTATACCGCGCTCGCCCTGGCGAGCATGTCTTTGGGCGGGTGCCTGGGAATACCCTCCATTGCCTTTGCGCAGACGACTGCGCCCCCTGCATCTTCATCAACAGCACCGCCGCCGCCACAAAGCACTGCGGTGAAGAAGGAGAACAAGGGGAAAAAAGGAGACGTAACGGACCTCCAAACGGTCGTCGTCACCAGCTTCCGCCAGTCCGTCGACCAGAACATGCAGGACAAGCGGGATTCCAATTCCATCGTCGAAGTGATCAACGCGCAGAACATCTCGCAGTTTCCCGCCAAGAATATCGCCGACGCCCTGGCGCACGTGCCAGGCGTGGTCATCACCCGCGAATCGGGCGAGGGCAAGACGGTCAGTATCCGTGGCCTCGCTCCCGAACTCACGTTGACGGAACTCAACGGTAACTACGTGGCATCGGCCGACACGTCGGCGGGCCTCACCCGCTCGTTCAACTACACGTTGATCCCGGCCAACATGTTCTCCGACATCAAGCTCTACAAGAGCCTGGAAGCGCGCCTGGACGAAGGCGGCATCGGCGGCAACGTGGATCTGCACACGCGCCGCCCGCTGGAGATGGACGCCAACGACGGCTTCGTGTCGCTCAATGGCGCGGGTTCGGACAACAGCAGCAAGAAGGAGCCGCAGACCTCGGCGTTGTGGTCGTGGAAGAACAAGGACCAAACCTTCGGCGTGCTGGTGGCCGGTACCTACCTCAAGCGCCGCGACATCGACTACACCGCCAATGCGTCGAGCTGGCAGTGGTGGGACAACGATTGCGTCGACCACGCCACCTGTACGCACCAGCCGACCAACGTGCATGGCAACGGCTATGGTGCCGATGTCAATTCCAACCTGGCGCTGTGGCCCGGCGGCGGCGTGGTGGACCAGGCAGGCAACCAGTATTCGGGCTACTGGATGCCGCAGCAGTTCTCCACCAGCCGCAACCAACTGGACCTGAAGTCCAAGAGCGCGCAGGCCACCATCCAGTTCAAGCCCACCGACCATTTCCTGCTGACGGGTAATTACTTCCGCTTCCAGCGCGAGCAGACCCAGATCACCAACACGCTGGAAGTGCCCGAGTGGGGCCTGCCCAGCAATCATGATTTCAACGACCAGCAGGGCCGCCTGCTGGCGCCCAACGGGCTGACTTTCGACCCGTCGCATACGGTGGTGACCGGGGCGAACTACGTGCTGCCGGCCCCGGGCGTGGGTTGTAACTCCACCGTCAATCCGTCCACCGGCGCCACGCGCCAGGCCGTGGACGTGTGCTCCACCGAAATTCCCTGGCTGAACGGCAATTACTCGGTAGAGAAGGCCACTTCGCAGACCATCAACCTGGAAGGCGAGTGGGATGACGGCGGCGCGCTCAGCGGCACCTTCAACGTTGGCCGCACCTGGGCCACGGGCGGCCCGTCGGTGGAACTGGGCATGGCCGCCAAGCCGCGCAACTTCGTCGACGGCCAGTGGGTGGACGGCAGCAACGGCGCCTCGTGGACGCTCAACGGCAAGCCCACCATCAACGCCTCGCCCAGCGTCTTGCAGAACATGCTTGCCGGCGCGGGCCAGGTGGATCTGGGCTCGACCGGTTCGAACATGGTCAACACCGCCACCTCGCAGAACTTCGCCCAGCTCGACTTCACCTGGGCCTTCGACAACAGCTGGCTGCAGTCGATCCAGTTCGGCGCCAAGTACCGAGACAACAACGCCGAGCAGCAGAACAACGAGCTGCGCTGGTACTGCAAGGGCACCACCCTGCAGTTCCAGACCTGCGATCCGAACGCCGGCCAGCTGCCGGCGGGCTTCCTGCTGCCCAACCCGCTCGACGGCCGCAACGAGGCCTATAGCGACGCCACCTTCCCGGCGATCAACTACCCGGCGTACTACAACTACCTCAACTCCACCTACGACCGCGTGCTCTACCCGCATCCGGAAGACAAGTCGACGATCCAGGAGAAGATCTCAGCGGCCTACGTGCAGGCCAACTTCCAGACCGATACCCTGCGCGGCAACGTGGGCCTGCGTTTCGTCAGCACCAAGCAGGACCTGACCGTCGCCGACGAGATCACCACCAACAATGCGGTGTACTACCACGATGGCGGTGGCAACATCCTGATCTGCCCGGCCTCCGGCGTGAACGCCGGCGGCGGCCCATGCGCACCAGGCGACTTCCAGTACCTGCCGCGCGAACAGTCGGTGATCCAGACGTTCTCCAACGCTTCCACCAAGACCAAGTACAACAAGCTGCTGCCGAGCTTCAACGTGGCCTGGACCCTGCCCAACGACTTCGTGATCCGCGCGGCGGGTTCACAGGCGATGGCCCGCGCCAACTACACCGACCTTGCCCAGCTGGGTAGCCTCACCAACAACACGGTGGACTACTACAACGACCGCAAGCAGTTCGGCGCGCCGCCCCCGGGCTGGTACGGCAGCGGCGCCAATGCCGAGCTGAAGCCCTTCACCGCCACCCAGTTCGACCTGGCCGGCGAGTGGTACTACGCGCCCGAGTCGGTGGTCGGCCTGGACTTGTTCCAGAAGAAGGTGAAGAACTTCGTCGTTCCCGTCACCGTCAACAACATCAACGTGGACGTCGGCGGTACCGAGCAGAACTTCCTGCAGTACAGCACCAACGCCAACGGCCGTTCGGGTACCTCCAAAGGCGTGGAGCTGTACACGCAGCACACCTACGACTGGGGCTTCGGCTACATCGCCAACTACACGCTCAACAAGACCAACGAGACCCCGGTATCCCTGGGCGATACGCAGGTGGGCAAGTCCGAGCTGATCGGCAGCGCCAAATACGCGGCCAACATCTT
>NZ_DATHFX010000121.1:0-2684 GCF_035317885.1 Pinirhizobacter sp. | reverse complement strand
TTGCTCTTCAAATGGAATGACGACCACGGATCGCCTTCCCTGCAAAACGCCTTCTCTTACGATCCCACCCATGACTCATGGCGCTGGCAGATCGATAACCTTCACAACGGCAAGGTGCAGCATTTTGCTGATGTCAGGTTGGCCCGGCCTTAGCCAGGG
Source organism: Pinirhizobacter sp. (assembly GCF_035317885.1). Classification (GTDB taxonomy): domain Bacteria; phylum Pseudomonadota; class Gammaproteobacteria; order Xanthomonadales; family Rhodanobacteraceae; genus Pinirhizobacter. The sequence continues at coordinate 2,525 of NZ_DATHFX010000121.1, read as the reverse complement.
CCTGCCGCTGGGCGTACTGCTGGGCATGCGCCTGCATGATCGCGCCCAGTAACCCCGGGAAGCGCTGCTCCACCTCCTGGCAGCGCGAGGTATTGCGCATTTCCACCCCATGTCGCTCGCTGCGGATCAGCCCCGCCTCCCGAAGCATGCGGAAATGCTGGGAAAGCGTGGACTTGGGGATTTCCTTGTCCTGCATCTGGAGGAAGTTCGAGCAGGTGCGCGCGCTGTCCGAGGCCGCAAGGCCGGCGTAGATGGCGGCGCGGACGGGGTCGGAAAGGACATGGAGGATGCCCTCCACGGTGATGTCCTCGATAGCTGGGTGGACAAGGGGCCTCATGAATTCATTTTACCACCCCCTTGAAGTCTGGTTTATTGGTTCCAATGTCTTGAACTACGGGAATTAAGAACCCGTTATTCCTCTCCCAGATAAAAAGGCATCGCACATGAGCAAGCTAGAAGGAAAGGTCGCCATCGTGACCGGCGCATCCAAGGGCATCGGTGCTGGCATCGCCAAGGCCCTGGCCGCCGCCGGCGCTTCGGTCGTGGTCAATTACGCCTCCAGCAAGGCCGGGGCCGACAAGGTGGTCAGCGACATCGTTGCCGCTGGCGGCAAGGCCGTGGCGGTCAAGGGCGACGTATCCAAGGCCGCCGAGGCCAAGGGCATCGTCGATGGCGCCATCAAGGCCTACGGCAAGCTAGACGTGCTGGTGAACAACTCGGGCGTCTACGAGTTCGGCAGCCTGGAAGAACTCACCGAAGAGCACTATCACCGCCAGTTCAACGTCAACGTCCTGGGCCTGCTGCTGGTAACCCAGGCTGCATCCGCCCACCTGGGCGAAGGCGGCAGCATCATCAACATCGGCTCGCTGGTAAGCCGCATCGTGCCGCCGGGCAGCGCTGTCTATACGGGCACCAAGGGTGCGGTGGATGCCATCACCGGCGTGCTGTCGCGTGAACTGGGCCCGCGCAATATCCGCGTCAACGCCCTTAACCCAGGCATGGTGGAGACCGAAGGCGCCCACGCGGCCGGTTTCATCGGTTCGGATTTCGAAAAGCAGGCGGTGGCCAATACCCCGCTTGGCCGCATCGGCCAGCCCAGCGATATCGCTTCGATCGCGGTGTTCCTGGCCTCGAACGATTCGTTCTGGCTTACCGGGGAACATCTCTTTGCCGGCGGTGGCGTCCGCTAAGCCTGGCTTTTCCCCCGGGGAATAAATAATCGGCATGCATGCCATCGTGCATGTCGATTTCCCGCAGGGCCGTTCGACATCATGGGTAGAACCCAGTCGAACGAGGAAACCAAACGATGGCCCTGGAGCTCTACGCCCACCCCTTCTCGTCGTACTCGCAGAAAGTGCTGATAGCGCTTTACGAGAACGGCACCCCGTTCCAGTGGCGCCTGCTTGCCCCGGAGCATCCCGACATTTACCAGACGTTCGCCGGCTTCTGGCCGATGAAGCGCTTCCCCGTGCTGGTGGAGGACGGCCGCATCGTGCCCGAAGCCACCACCATCATCGAATACCTGGGCATTCATCATCCGGGCCCCGTGCAGCTGCTGCCGCATGATCCTGTCGCGGCGCTCGAAGTGCGCTCGATGGATCGCTTCTTCGACAATTACATCTCCACCCCACAGCAGAAGATCGTCTTCGACAGCATGCGCCCGGAGGGCCAGAAAGACGTTACCGGCGTGGCTGATGCCCGGGAGATGCTGGAAACGGCCTACGCATGGCTGGATAAAACGATGGCCACGCGCGAGTGGGCGACGGGCGATACCTTCAGCCTGGCCGACTGTGGCGCCGCGCCGTTCCTGTTCTATGCCGATTGGTCGCATCGCATCGACACGAAGTTTGCCAATGTGATCGCCTACCGCAAACGGCTGCTGGCACGGCCGTCGGTTGTGCGGGCGGTGGACGAAGCCCGCCCGTATCGCCATTTCTTCCCGCTCGGTGCGCCTGACCGCGACTGAAGCCGACTATTTGGAGAACTGCCATGAATGATGCTGCATCCCTTGCTCCCGCTTTGGAGCTCGCCCAGCGCAACGGCGTGACCTTCCCCAACGAAAGCGCCGCCTACCGCGAGGCACGCACTGCACTCCTGGCCGAAGAGATCGAACTGCGCCGGCATATCGAGCGCGTCGCCGAACAACGCCGGGCCTTGCCTACGGGCGGTGAAGTGAAGGGCGATTATCGTTTCGAAGGCGAAGAAGGCCCGGTGGATTTCGCCGGTCTCTTCGGCGACAAGCAGACGCTTGTTATCTACAGCTACATGTTCGGGCCGCAGCGCGAGCGTCCCTGCCCCATGTGCACCTCGCTGCTGGGCGCCTGGAACGGCGAGGCCAACGACGTCGGCCAGCGCGTGGCGCTGGCGGTGGTGGCGCGCTCGCCGCTGGCGAAGTTGCTTGCCTTCAAGAAGGAACGAGGCTGGCGCGACCTCAAGCTCTACTCCGACCTCAACCAGGCCTTCAGCCGCGACTACCACGCCATCGGCGAGGACGGCAGCGATATGCCGGGCTTCAACGTGTTCAC
>NZ_DATHFX010000120.1:0-4178 GCF_035317885.1 Pinirhizobacter sp. | reverse complement strand
CCCAGGCGGCCACCGGTGAGTTCGGCGCTACGGGCGCAGCGTGCGGCAAGGCGCACGTCATGGGTGACCAGCACCAGGGTGGTGGCGTGCTCGCGGTTCAGCGCGAACAGCAGGTCGCCCACCTGCTGGCCGGTTTTCTGGTCGAGGTTGCCGGTGGGCTCGTCGGCGAAGAGCAGGCGGGGCCCATGGACGAACGCCCGGGCCAGCGCCACGCGCTGCTGCTCGCCGCCGGAGAGCTGCGCCGGATAGTGGCGGCGCCGCTCGGCCAGGCCGACGTTGGCCAGCGCCGTGCGGGCACGACTGCGGGCGTCGTCGTCGCCTTCCAGTTCCAGCGGCAACATCACGTTTTCCTCGGCGGTGAGTGCCGGCAGCAGGTGGAACGACTGGAATACGAAGCCCACCAGGCGGCGCCGCACCGCCGCGCGGCGTTCCTCGTCGAGCGCGCCCAGCTCGTGGCCGTCCAGGCGGATGCTGCCGCCGCTGGCGGTATCCAGGCCGGCAAGCAGGCCCAGCAGGGTGGTCTTGCCCGAGCCCGAGGCACCGACGATGGCGAAACTTTCACCGGCGGGAATGGAAAGGTCTACCCGGTGCAGGATGTCCAGGCGCCCATCGGGACCCTGGACGTACTTGCTAACATCGATGGCTTCCAATACCGGCCGGGAATCACTCATGCGTCGTTGCCTTGCGGTTGTCTTGCTGGTGGTCGCTTTCGCGATGGGGCCGGCGCATGCCGCCACGCCGCGAACCATCCTGGTACTGGGTGATTCGTTATCGGCCGCCCACAACATCCCGATCGAGAAGGGATGGGTGAGCCTGCTGCAGGCGCGTTATTCGAACATGGTGCCGGGCTGGTCCCTCGTCAATGCCAGCATCAGCGGGGAAACCTCGCTGAGCGGACGCAACCGGCTGCCCTCGCTGCTGGCCAAATACCGGCCGGCCGTGGTGGTGATCGAGCTCGGCGCCAACGATGGCCTGCGGGGCCTGCCGCTGGAGCCGCTCAAGGCCAACCTTGCCGCCATGGCGCAGGCGTCCAAGCAGGCCGGCGCCCGGGTGCTGCTGCTGGGGATCGAGCTTCCGGTGAACTACGGGCCGCAGTACCGCGACGGCCTGCGCGCGGCCTACAAAGGCCTGGCCGACACGCAGCATCTTGCGCTGCTGCCCTTCCTGCTCGACGGCGTGGCCACCAACCCCGCGCTGATGCAGGACGACGGCCTGCATCCCACCGCCGAGGGCGAGCCGCGCGTGGCGGACAACGTTGACGCCGCCTTGAGACCCTTGCTGCATTAATGCTCTGGAGAGGGGATTTCTAACCTGCGTTAAATCGCCCGAGCCCCCGTTCACGCCCGCATCACCGGCGCGGCAGCTACCTTTTCACAAATGTGAAATGAACCACGGAGACCGTTGATGAGTGCACATGACGAACAGAGCGGCCTGATCCTGCTGGTGGAAGACAACCGTGGCATCGCCGAGATGGTCGGCGAGTTCCTTGAAAGGCGTGGCTATTCGGTGGACTACGCCGCTGACGGGGTCAGCGGCCTGCACCTTGCCGTATCCAATAGTTACGACGTGATCGTGCTCGACCTGATGCTCCCGGGCATGGATGGCCTGGACCTGTGCCGCAAGCTGCGCAAGGACGGCAAGAAATCCACCCCGGTGCTGATGCTGACCGCCCGCGACACCCTGGAGGACAAGCTGATCGGCCTGGAAGCCGGCGCCGACGACTACCTGGTCAAGCCCTTCGAAGTACGCGAGCTCGAAGCCCGCCTGCGCGCGTTGATCCGCCGCGACCGCCGCCAGGTGTCTTCCGAGGTGCTCAACGTGGGCGACATGACGCTCGACACCGCCACCCTTCGGCTGACCCGCGCCGGACAGGAACTGACCGTTTCGCCCATCGGGTTGAAGCTGCTGGCGATCCTGATGCGTGAATCACCCCGGGTGGTGAGCCGCCGCGACATCGAGCGCGAAATCTGGGGCGACACGTTGCCGGACTCCGACACTTTGCGTTCGCACCTGTACAACCTGCGCCGCGTGATCGACAAACCGTTCGACCGCGCCCTGCTGCACACGATTCACTCCGCAGGTTATCGCCTGGCCGATCTGGATGCAGAGGTCGCGACGGCGTCCCAGCAAACGGCCTGAGGTGTCGCGGCAGAACGACATCGCCGGCGGCCGGGTTGGATCGCACGGACGCGCCGGAGCCTTCCGGCGCCGGATGACGCTGGTCTTCTTCCTCCAGATGGTGGTGGTGATCATCGCCACCGTGATGGCCGTGAACAACGTTGCACCGGTGGTTGCGGTGATTGCCATCATCCTTGCCACCAGCGTGCTGGCGTGGATGGCGGTCAGCCGTGCCTGGATGCCGATCGAAACCCTGGCCCGGGTGATGGATGCCTGGGACGATGAAAATTCGGATGTGGAAACCTTGCAGCCCTCGCGCCTGTCGCCGCGTACCGATGCCGGTGTGACATCGATCGCGAGGGGGCTGCACACTTTCGCCGTGCGCCTGCGCGGCTTCGGCGAACGCGAGCGCAACTTCACCCGCGACGCCAGCCACGAGCTGCGCAGTCCGCTCACGGTGATCAAGATGTCCGCCGACATGCTGGCCGAGGAAACCAATCTCTCCAGCTTCGGCATGCGTTCGCTCGACCGCATCCGCCGTTCGTCGCGCGAGCTTGAGGCACTGGTCGAGGCCTTCCTGGTGCTCTCGCGCGAGTCGGACAAGGGCTTGCCGGAGGAAGACTTCGTGGTCAACGGCGTACTGCGCAAGGAAGTGGAATCGGCAGCCCAGCAGGTGATCGGCCGCAACGTGCAGATCGTGCTGGACGAACCTTCCAGCTTCGCCCTGCATGGTTCGCCGCGCGTGTTCGCGGTGATGATCAACCAGTTGCTGCGCCATGCCCTGCAGCAGACCGAGCAGGGCAAGGTGGTGGTGACGGTGATGCCCGGCCTGATCAGCGTGGCCAACCACGTGGCCGAAGCGTCCCGTGAAAACGCGGTGGATACCCACGGCTTCGACATGGCCATCGCGCGGCGGTTGTCCGACCGATTCCAGTGGCCGATCGAACTGCGGTCGTTGCCCGGCACCGAGCGCATCGCCAGCGTGCGGTTCCCCAATCCCCAGCCGGTGTCTTAGAAGGGGCAATCAGCCTTCGTCGGGCCGTTCGCGCACCGGGTGCTTGCCGAGCTTGCGCTGCAATGTGCGGCGGTGCATGCCCAGCCGCCGCGCCGTCTCGGATATGTTGCCGTCGCACTCGGTAAGCACGCGCTGGATGTGTTCCCACTCCAGGCGGCGCAGCGGCAACGGGGCGTCGGGGGCGTCGATCAGTTCGTCGTCACCGGCGCCGCCGTCGTCGTCCAGCAGGGCGCGCACCACGGCATCGGCGTCGACGGGCTTGGCCAGGTAATCGTGGGCGCCGCGCTTGATCGCTTCCACCGCGGTCGCGATCGACGCATAGCCGGTGAGTAGCAGCACGCGGATCTCCGGGACCAGTGCCTGCAGGTCCGGTATCAGCTTCAGCCCGTTCTCGTCGCCCAGCTTCAGGTCCAGCACGCAGTAGCGCGGCTGGTGGCGCCGGGCCAGCGCGCGGGCCTCGGTGGCGTTGTCGGCGGTGAGCACCTCGAAGCCGCGGGAGGCCAGCGCCCGGGCAAGCACGCGCGAAAACGTCGGATCGTCGTCGACGATCAGGAGCGGAGCGGCCGGTCCCGGTAGCTGGTTCATGTGGCATCTCCAATCACGGCAAGGGGAAGGCGCAGGCGCATCTCTGCGCCGTGTGCGGTATTGGTGGCGATGAGTTCACCGGAAAGTCGCTCGGCCGTGGCTTCGGCCAGCGCCAGGCCGATGCCAAGGCCGGTCTGTTTCTCAGAACCACCGATCCGGGTGGCGAAGTCCCCATCGTCGGCAAAGCCGGGCCCGTGGTCCATCACGATCCATTCGAGCATGGCCCCGTCGCGGTGCACTTCCAGCCCCACCACGTTTTTATGGCGCATGGCCGAGGCATCGGCGGCGTTGTTGAGCAGGTTCATCAAGGCATGGCGCAGGGCAGGGGGCGCGCGCAGCGGCAGCTGGCCCACGGAACGGCCCAGGCCCAGTTCGACCTCGGCTTCGGGCCGCAGCAACTGAAACCGCTCCAGGCAGCCATGGACGAAGGCGTCGACGGTCTGCCGCTCCGGCTCCTGGG
>NZ_DATHFX010000119.1:0-5891 GCF_035317885.1 Pinirhizobacter sp. | reverse complement strand
CGATCGGGATGATCAGGTTCTGCGCCGCCAAAGCGTTGGCAATGTCCTGCGCGGACAAGCCGCGCGCCTGCAAGGCCGCGGGGTCGATGTCAATCTGCACCTGGCGCGACTTGCCACCGAATGGATACGGCACCGAGGCGCCGGCCACCGAGGTCAAAGGCGGCCGAATGGCGTTGAGGCCCAGGTCGCCCAGGTTCTGTTCCGTCAGCCCTTTACCCGACAGCGCCAGCTGGATGATCGGAACGGTGGATGCGTTGTAGTTGAGGATCAGCGGCGGCGTAATGCCCGGCGGCAACTGCTTGAGCAGCGTCTGCGCCACGGCGGTGACCTGCGCATTGGCGGTGCGGATGTCCACCGTGGGCTGGAAGAAGATCTTGATGATGCCGAAGCCGGAGATCGACGATGCCTCGATGTGCTCCACATCGTTCACCGTGGTGGTGAGCGTGCGTTCGAACGGCGAGGAAATGCGCCCGGCCATCTGGTCGGGCGGCAGGCCCGTGTACTGCCACACCACGCTGATCACCGGGATCTTGATATCCGGGAAGATGTCGGTGGGCGTACGCATGGCCGAGAGCGGCCCGATGATCAGGATCAGCAATGCGAGAACGATGAATGTATACGGCCGCGTCAGCGCGATCCGGACAAGTGCAAGCATGGGGGTGCTTCCCGGCGCGGAGAAAGGGCGCCGATGTGCTTATTTTGCCATGCAGCATAAATATCCGGGCCACCGGATCGATGAAGATTGTTTCATTATTCAAATAAATTGAATGAAAGACGCAGGAAAGTTTGGACGTCTTTACGGTTAGCCGACGGCTGACGCCGTGGGCCCGAAGCGCATGCGGATGCGGGCGCCGTGGCCGTCTCCGCCCACTTCCAGGCCGTAGCCATGCAGGCGCGCGATGGCGCTGACAATGGAAAGCCCCAGGCCCGAGCCTGGTGTACTGCGGCTGCCATCGCCGCGGTAGAAGCGCAGCAGCACCGCTTCCCTCTCGCCTTCGGGAATACCCGGGCCGCTGTCGCCGACCTCGATGTAACCGCCGTCGTGGTCGTTGGCGCTGCGCAAGGTCACCATGCCGCCGGAGGGCGTGAACTTGATCGCATTGCCCACCAGGTTCGCCAGCGCCTCGAACAATAGCTGCGGATCGCCACGCGTCGCGGGCATCGGTTGCAAATCCAGTTCGAAGCGCTGGCCGCGGTCCTCGGCCAAGGGGCCATAGAACTCGTGCACCTGGCGCATCACATCGGCCAGGTCCATCGGCTGGAAACAGGCGCTACGCTGACCGTCCTCCAGTTCCGAGATGCGCAACAGGGCGCGGAAGCGCGCCATCAGGGCGTCGATGTCGCCAAGGCACGCGTCCAGCGATGCGGCTTCTTCGGGCCCTTTGAGCTGTTGCTGCGTGCGGTAAAGACGGGCGCGCAGATGGGTGAGCGGGGTGCGCAGGTCGTGGGCGATGTTGTCGCACACGCCTTTGACCTCACCCATCAGGCGCTCGATCTCGGCCAGCATGGTGTTGACGATGCCAGCCAGCAGATCGATCTCATCGCCCCGGCCACTGACAGGAAGGCGCCGCGAAAGATCGCCGCGCTGGATCGGCTCGGCCGCCAACTGCATCTGTCGGATGCGCCTGGCTGGCGCACGGCTCAGCAAGAAGCCGCCCAGCAGCCCGGGAATAAGCGTAAGTGTCAGTCCCCACAGGAGGCCCCGGCGCAGGATCACGCCCAGGCCATCGATGGTGCGCGAATCCTTCGCAGCCACCAGGCGCCGGCCATCAGGGAGTGTGATCACCACCGCACGCGAGCGTACGGGACGGCCCACCACCGGATGCAGTGCACCCGATTCAACCGCATGTACCACGCCATCGATCGGCAATTCAGCCGGCAGCGCGCTGACGTTGCCGGCGATGCGCTGGCCGTGGGCGTCGAAGAGGCCAAGCCACATCACGCCGGCCGGATCGATCGACACCGCGTTATCCACGGCGCCCTTCAACCCCGATGGGTCCGTGCGCGCCAATAGCGTGATGCGTTGCTGCAACATGGTATCGATCACGCCGGAAAGGTAGCGCGACGATTCAAATTGCACCGCGCCCAGCAACACCACGCCCCAGATGGCGAACAGGCCGCCGTAAATGAGCATCAACCGCGAGGTGGCGGCGCTCCAGACTTCAGTCAGCGGGCGCAATGACGTATCCCGAACCGCGAATGGTACGAATGAGGGAAGACTGCCCCGGCTGGTCGATCTTCCGGCGCAACCGGCCGATGTGCACGTCGATCACGTTGGTGCCCGGATCGAAATGGAAACCCCAGACATGCTCGAAAATCATCGTGCGCGTCAACACCTGGCCAGCGTGGCGCATGAGGAATTCAAGCAGACGGTATTCGGTGGGTTGCAGCGGTAATTCCTGGCCGGCGCGGTTCGCCGCATGGGTCACCAGGTCCAGTTCCAGGTCGGCCACGCGCAGCACGCTGCGCGCCTGTGGCTGGCGCCGGCGCAGCAGCACTTCCACCCGCGCGGTCATTTCATCGGGTGCGAAGGGCTTGGTGAGGTAATCGTCACCGCCGGCGCGCAGGCCGCGCACGCGTTCGTCCACGTCGCTTAGCGCACTGATCATCAGCACCGGCGTATCGACGCCGCGGTTGCGCAGCGCCGCCACCACGTCGATGCCGTCCATGCCCGGCAGCATGCGGTCCAACGTGATGATGTCGTAGTCCGCGCTGCTGGCCCGGTTCAGGCCGTCCTCGCCGTTGGCGACCCACTCGGCGGTCAAGCCATGCAGGTCGAGCTCGGCGACGATCTCGTTGGCGGTAACCGCGTCATCTTCGATGACCAATGCGCGCTGCATCCGACTAATCTCCGGTGCGGGAATAACTCGCCGGGCTCCCCCGCCCGAACGACGAACGGCCCCAGGGGGCCGTCGTCATCATAACCACGTTTGGGCGGCTTAGGCCGCGATCGCGCCACGCATTTTCTTCATGGCGTTGGCCTCGATCTGGCGGATGCGCTCGGCGGAAACGCCGTATTCGTCCGCAAGATCCTGCAAGGTGGCTTTGTCGTCCTCGCGCAGCCAGCGGCGCTGGATGATGTCGCGTGAGCGGTCGTCCAGGCGGGCCAGGGCGGAGGAAAGCGCACCCATCTGGTTGTCGCTGGCGTCGGCATCGGCGACGTTGTCGTACGGGTCGGCGCCCTCGTCGATGAGGAACGCGGCCGGTGCCGGCTTGTCGTCGTCGTCCGCGTCGGCCGGGGCCTCGAAGCCGATGTCACGGCCGGACAGGCGCGATTCCATCTCGCGGACGGTGGCCTCGGGGACGCCCAGGTCCTTCGCCACCACGCGCACTTCCTCGGCATTCATCCAGCCCAGGCGCTTCTTGCTTTTGCGCAGGTTGAAGAACAGCTTGCGCTGCGCCTTGGTGGTGGCCACTTTCACGATGCGCCAGTTGCGCAGGATGAACTCGTGCATTTCGGCACGGATCCAGTGCACGGCGAAGCTCACCAGGCGCACGCCCTGGTCCGGATCGAAGCGCTTGACCGCCTTCATCAGGCCGATGTTGCCTTCCTGGATGAGGTCTGACAGCTGCAGGCCATAGCCGTTGTAGCCGCGGGCCACGTGCACCACGAAACGCAGGTGCGACATCACCAGCCGGCGGGCGGCTTCCAGGTCGGACTTTTCGGTGAACTTGCGGGCAAGCGACTGCTCCTCGTCCAGGGTAAGGACGGGGATGCGGTGTACGGCCGAGATGTAGGAATCCAGGCTGCCCGTGAGGCTGGGTACCGGGTAGTTCCTGGTGACCAAGGCTGTAGACATGAACTGACCTCCAAAAATTTCGTCGAATTTAGCACTCCCGGGGTTGGAGTGCTAAAGGTGCCATTCGTTCCCGGCCCCTTATCTGTACGCAATAGTACAGAAATTGGTCGCCGATGTCCAGTGGAAGACCCGGCCAGCGGGGGATGTCTTTCAGCATGGGTCGGAAATCCGCATGAAACCTGGGTTACCGGAGCTCCAACTGGGCCCTGGCTGGCAAGGACCAATCGATCGGGGCCCTGCCTTGCTGTTCCAGGTAGGCATTGGCCGCGGAAAAATGCCCGCAGCCCAGGAAACCCCGGTGCGCGGACAATGGCGAGGGGTGCACTGATTTCAGCACTCGGTGCCTGCCCGTGTCGATCAGCTGCCCCTTACGCTGGGCATAGGAGCCCCACAGCATGAATACGATGCCCTCGCGCTCCCGGTTCAGGGCATCGATCGCCGCATCGGTAAAGCCTTCCCAGCCCTTGCCCTGGTGCGCATTGGCGTTGCCCCGCTCCACGGTGAGCACCGCATTGAGCAGCAATACGCCGCGGTCGGCCCACGGGGTAAGGCAGCCATGATCCGGCGGCGCCATACCCAGGTCGCGCTGGATTTCCTTGAAAATGTTCTGCAGCGACGGCGGAACCCGCACGCCCGGACGCACCGAAAAACAAAGCCCATGCGCCTGGTTCGGACCGTGGTAAGGATCCTGCCCCAGGACCACCACGCGCACCTGGTCGAACGGCGCGTGGTCGAACGCGGCGAAGATATCCGGGCCGGGTGGGTAGATCACCTTGCCGGCCTGCTTCTCCGTACGCAGGAACGCCGACAGCGCCTGCATATCGGGCCGTTCGAGGTATTCACCGATGCGGGCCTTCCAGGAAGGCTCCAGTTTCACACGCTCGCCGTTCATGCCGCCGTGGTGAGCCGCTCGCGCAGATGCAGGGCCACGCGCAGCTGGAACAGCAGCTTGGTGATCAGGCGCTTTTCCTCGATCGGCTTGACCACCAGGTCGTTCGCACCGCCGCGCAAAAGCGCGGACTGGTTCTCGGCGTTTTCATCGCCGGTCATCACCAGTACCGGCAGCTGGCCCTTGCCGTAACCGAACTCACCGCGGATGCGGCTCAAGAGGTCGGCACCGGTGAGCTCACCCTTCAGGCTGACATCGGTAAGCACGATGTCGCAGCCGAGCTTGCCTTGTACGCGGGCGGTATCGAGCTTGGCCAGGGCATCTTCCACGCTGATCACGTGATGCACGGTGAGGCCGTATTTCTCCATCATGCGGCGCGTGGCCAGGGCCACCACGCGGCTGTCTTCGACGTAGAGCACCTCGCCTTCGGCACCACCCTCGGGCTTGACGTAGCCCTTGATGAACTCGGCCAGGGCGCTGAACCCCAGCGACTTGTCGAAGTAGTCGGTGATGAACTCGCCCAGCTCGCGGCGCTGCAGGCGTTGTTCGACGTCGCCGGACACCACCACGATGGGTACGTATATCTGCGGGGCCGTCTCGCGGACGATGCGCGCCAGTTCAAGGCCGTCCATGTCGGGCAGGCGCAGGGCGACGGTGATGAAATCCACCACGCCACGGGAAAGATGCTCCTGCGCTTCGGCGCCGCTGCCGCAGGCGACGACCTCCACGCCGGGAAGCTCGGCGGCAAGCACCCGGGTGATCAACTGCCGCACCACGCGTGAGCCGTCGACGATCAACACGCGCGGCGGCGTGGTGTCCTGGACGGCATTGGCATCGTTGGCGGCGGTCATCACGGCTTAAGGTGCCTTTCGCAGTTGCCGGGCGCTGACCAGGCGTGCGCCCAGCCAGCCGAGGAAAGCCGATAGTAGCGGTACGGCGAGCAACAGCCACGCCGGCAAGCCGCCAAAATCCATGCTGCCACCGTAGGCGTCAGCCAGGCGGGCCACGGGGCCGGCCAGCGCCGCCTGCAGGGCCAGCGCCAGCACCACGGCCAGGATGCCGGCAAACAGACCGTACCAGAGCCCGGCGTAAAGATAAGGACGGCGGATGAACGACCGGCTTGCGCCGATCAACAGCAGCACGCCGATCTCCGCCGCGCGCCCCTGGATGTCGACCCGGATGGTATTTCCCACTACCAGGAG
>NZ_DATHFX010000118.1:0-5201 GCF_035317885.1 Pinirhizobacter sp. | reverse complement strand
GACCACCTCGATCAGCAGGCTGAGCTCGCTGTTGATGTGACCGGCGCGCTTTTCCTCGATGAGGAACTGGATCAGGGAAATGGACTTCATGGGGGGCCTTGTGGATGTCCGACCCATTGTCTCCTGCTGACAAGACGCTGTCAGCAGGGGGGGCGCAGCATGAGTTACCCGCCATAACGGAAGTACGCCATGAACCGCATCATGCGCCTCATCGTTGCCTCCTATGCGCCCCTGGTCGGCCGTATGACCGTGGTGGAGCAGTTGCTGCCCCCGGTTGCCCCCGAACCCACCCGAGGTCACCGGAAGAAGCTCGACCAGGAGGCCTGCAACGGCAACGGGGTCAGGGTTAATACTCTGACCCCCAACCCGCGCCAGCCGCCCCGCCTGGTCGTTCCGCACTAGCCGTCCGGAGGCCACCGGGCGATCATCGGGGCATGCGTCGTGCGGACCGCCTTTTTCTCATCATCCACAGCCTCCGTGGCCGCCGCACGGCCATGCCCGCGCGGCGGCTGGCCGAGACGCTGGAAGTATCGCTGCGCACGATCTACCGCGACGTGGCGGACCTGCAGCTCTCCGGCGTGCCGATCGAGGGCGAGGCTGGCGTCGGCTACATGTTGCGCAAGGGCGCGGACATCCCGCCGCTGATGTTCACCGAAGCCGAACTTGAAGCCCTGGTCGTGGGCACGCGCTTTGCCCGCGCCTTCGCCGGATCCCGCCTGGCCGATGGGGCATCGGCGGCGCTGGCCAAGATCGAGGCCGTGCTGCCGCCGCACTTGCGCGAACGTGCCGCCGGTACGCGCATCTATGCACCCTTCTACAAGGACGACGAGCGCGCAGCCCACCGCCAGCTTATCGACCTGCTGCACGGGGCGATCGGCGGGCGCCAGGTGATCGCCTTCGACTACCTGGACAAGGAGGGTCGTCCCTCGCACCGGGCATTCGAACCGCTGTGCCTTTCGTTCTGGGGTTGTGCCTGGACGCTGGGCGGCTGGTGCCGGCTGCGCGAATCCTTCCGGAATTTCCGTCCCGATCGCATGTCCGGGGTGGTACAGACCGGCGAGCTTTTCACCCCGGCACCCGGACGCGATGTCACCGCCTACACCGACGCCATGCGCGTGCAGTTCGGCGGTATGGATTAGCCATGCGATGATCGGGTTTTCCTTGCCTCCCTTGGGATGACATGAAGCCGATCCTCGCCGGTATCCTTTTCGTGGCCAGCTTCGCCGTGCACGCACAGGCGGGCGACGATGCCTTCAAACGCATCTACGAACGGGAATATGCCTGGCGCACCGGCCAGGCCGGCGTGCAAAGTTCTGGCGAGTCGCTGCCCAACAACGGCCGGCTGGACGACGTGGACGCCGCCAGCCAGATGCGCCGCCTGGCCTACTGGAACCACGTGCTGGCAGACCTGGCCAAGGTCGATCCAGCCACCTTGAGCCCCACGGCGCGCGTCGATTACGCGATCTACCGCGAGCAGATCGGCAACCTTGCCGCGGCCCAGCGCTTCGGCCAGTGGCAGATGCCCTTCAACAGCGATTCGGCGTTCTGGTCGGACGTGGGCTACCAGCTCGGTGGCGACAGCCTGCATACGCCGGGCGACGTGCAGCACTACCTCGATCGCCTGGGGCAGGTCAGCACCTATCTCGACCAACAGATCGCCAACATGCGCCTGGGGATGAAGCGCGGCTTCACCGTGCCGCGCGCGGTGCTGGACGGGCGTGATGTCTCGATCGCCGCCGTGGCCAACCAGAAGGACGCCGACGACACCTCGTTCTTCCAACCCGTGAAGAATTTGCCGGCGACGTGGCCCGCTGCGCAACGCGAAGGATTCGAAGCCCAGGCACGCAAGACCATCACCGACCAGGTGATCCCTGCCTACGGCCGCCTGCTTGCCTTCTTCCACGACGAATACGTGCCCCATGCGCGCACCACGCTTGCCGCCGAGGCCATGCCCGACGGCAAGGCCTGGTACCGCCAGCAGATCCACGAATACACCACGCTTGACCTTGACCCCGACACCATCCACAAGACCGGTTTGGATGAGGTGGCGAAGATCCACCAGCAGATGCTGGCGACGATGGCCGAAAGCGGCTTCAAGGGCAGCTTCCCCGAGTTCCTGGCTTTCCTGCGATCGGACCCGCAGTTCTATGCGAAGACGCCCGACGAACTCTTGATGCGCACCGCGTGGGTGGCCAAGCAGGTGGATGGCAAGCTTGGCCAGTACTTCGGCCTGTTGCCACGCCAGCGCTTCGCCATCGTTCCGGTGCCGGCGGATATTGCGCCGTACTACACCTCCGGCCGCGGTGGCGCGGACACGTACATGGTGAACACGTACGACCTGCCGTCGCGTCCGCTGTTCGCGATGCCTGCGCTTACCCTGCACGAGTCGATGCCCGGCCATGCGCTGCAGCTGGCATTGGCTGCCGAACAGAAAGGCCAGCCGGCCTTCCGCCGCGACAGCTATATTTCCGCCTACGGGGAAGGCTGGGCGTTGTATGCGGAATACCTGGGCCAGGAGATGGGCATCTATCACACGCCCTACGACAAATTCGGCTACCTGAGCTACCAGATGTGGCGCGCCGCCAGGCTGGTGGTCGATACCGGCATCCACCATGAAGGCTGGACCCGCCAGCAGGCCATCGACTACATGACGCAGAACACCGCGCTAAGCCAGCGCGAGATCGTCAACGAGGTGGATCGCTACATCAGCTGGCCGGGACAGGCGTTGTCGTATGAGCTGGGGTATTTGCGCATCCTGGCGTTGCGGCATGAAGCTGAGCAGGCGTTGGGGGCGAAGTTCGATCTGCGCGCGTTCCATGATGCCGTGCTGGAACTGGGCTCGGTGCCGTTGCCGCTGCTCGAGGACCACGTGCATGCCTGGATTGCCAAGCAGAAGGGGTAGGGTCGTGGCGACCTCCTACCCCCTGCACGGCTTTTACTTGTGAGCAGCGATAATTTCGCTCAGGTAATCGGGTGTCCCTTCAACGCGCTCGAGATGCGGATACTGCAGGCCGCCGTGGTAATCCACGGCCAGCTTGCGGTAGCTGCCCTGGTACTTCAGCAGAAGTTCGATCGGCGCGTTGCCGTTCTTGGCCGCCGTGATCTCGCTTTTTAGTACGTCCTTGGAATAGTCCTTCCCGTTCACCGCCACCAGCGTGGCGCCGGTGCTGACGCCGGCCTTGAACGCAGGCCCATCCCAGCGAACGTCGTTGACCTGGCCCTTGTCGTTCATCGTCAGGCCGATCGACCAGGTGAAGTTGTACAGATGGCGGGATGGTGCGGGCCGGCTGTTGTACTGCTTTTCGTACGCGCTTTCCTGGTCGGTGTAGACCAGTTTCCAGCCCGTGCCGGCGATGCCGCCTTCCAGCGGCGGATTGATGGTGTCGACGTGCGCATGAAGGAACGTGGCCCAGTCATATTTCGCCACGCCATTCAGGGCCGCCACGACATCGTCGAACGTGTAGGTCTTGGTCACGTAGCTGCCGTTCTCGACGCCGAAAAACGCGCGCGCAAAATCATCCAGTGATTTCTTGTCGTTCGTCAGGCTGCGCAGCTTGGCGTCCACCTCCAGCCACATCATCTGGCCACCGCTGTAGTACTCCTCGCTCATCTGCCAGCTGCGGAAGGGCAGGCTGGTGCGATGGGCGATGGTTGGATCGTTGGTGGTGTCGGTGAGCGTGCGCCACTGGAAGCCGACGCGGTTTCGTTCGTAGTTGGCGGCCGTCATGGCCAGGGCATCGCGGAATTGTTGTGGCGACCAGATACCCGATCGCGCCGTCAGCACGAAGCCCCAATACTGCGTCTGCCCTTCGTATACCCACAGCAGGGAATTGGCCATCGGCACGTTGAAGTTCGGAGTCCACAGGTCCGCCGGACGGCGGAACTTGCCGTTCCACGAATGCACGTACTCATGGGCGAGAAGATCGCGCTCGGGTGCGGCATCTTTCCAGGCGGTGAAATAGTCCCGGCCCAGGCCGTCCTCGCTGGACTGGTGGTGCTCGGTGCTGTTGCCGCCCAGCTGGTCGGACAGCGAGAACAGGAAATCGTAGTGATCGTAATGATGCGATCCGAACAACTTCACAGCCTGCGTCACCAGCGCGCGATGCGCGGCGATCTGCTCGGGCGTCATCTCAAGGTCGCCCGGCTCGTCGGCAAAAACATTCAGGTGCACGGGGGCCTTGTCGCCCGGGTTAAGGTCCACGCGCTTGAAGTACTGGCCCGCATAGACCGGGGAATCGACCAGGTTGTTGAACGTCACCGGCTTGAAGGTGGTGGTGTCGCCCGACTGGGAGGCGGTTTCAAGCGCGGTACCGAACTGCCAGCCATGCGGCAGCGTCATGCTGGGCACGAAGGTGATGCCGCGGGAATAATGGCCCGCTGGATACAGCGCCACCTTGCTCCATTCCATGTCCATCATGCGGTCGGTGATCTCGAAACCACCGTCATCGGAGCGCCCGGACAGGTACTGGAACTCCACGTCGATGGTGGAAACATCCGCGGGGACATCCAGATGGAACGCGTACATGTTGTATTTATCGCGCAGCCACGTAAGCGGCTTGCCGTTGGCGCTGATCTTGAGCCCGGCGAGCATCGCAATAGGGCCGCTCGGCGAGTGGTCGCCGGGAATCCATTGCGGGTACAGCAAGGTCAGGGTGCCTGGCTGCACCGGGACGGTTTCGCGGACGCGGAAAATTCCCTGCACCGTGTCGTTGGCATCGACATGAAGCTTCACCGTCCCCTCGTAAGGCGTGTCCTGGGGCGACGGTACGGTGTCCGCGCGCGTCGGCTCCGGTTGCGCGGCCGCACCACCGGCCGCGAGGGCCATCGCGAGCGCCAGGGATAAGCGCGAGAACTTGCGAGGCGCGATAAGCGAACGGCCAGTCAGGAGGGCACGGGGCATGCGGGGATCTCCGGGGTATGCGTGGTCAGGCGCGCAACTTAACGCGTAATCGCCACCGTGCACAGTGCAACTCAGGAATACTACCCCAGCGTACTGACCACCGAGGGAAATACCCCCTCGTAAGCCTCACCGTAAGTCATCGGCGTGCCCGAATTCCTCCCGCCCTGGACACCACGCTGCATCGCCACCCGCGTGTAGTACTCCCACAGATGCTCCTGCCCTTCCATGCACTCGATGGCCGCGCGCTTCTTCTCCCATACCTCGGTGATATTCAGAATCACGTTCGGCTTCCAGCCGCACT
>NZ_DATHFX010000117.1:0-3297 GCF_035317885.1 Pinirhizobacter sp. | reverse complement strand
CGGTGGCTCAGCGTGTGCGGCCAGGGCCGGTATCGCCAGCAGTACCGCGGCCACGAGGCTGCGCAGGCCAGGGGCAGGGCGGTGCATCACCGCTGCGCTGCCTTACCGGTGTCGTCGGCGAGCCAGGCATAGAACTGCAGGTGCTCGACCATCGCCGGGTCTGCGCTATCGGCATCCGGCGGCAGGTCGCTGTCGGTATCGCCAAGGGTGGCGGTGGCCATGGTAGGTGCCATCGTGCTGTTCGGGCGCGGCGCCTGAGGCCAGATCAGCAGCGCGGCCAGCGCCAGCACGGCGAAGGCGCCGGCAGGCAGCAGCAGGCGGCTGGCCGTGGAGGTCGAGGGACCCGCCATGGCTTCGTGGCGGGCCGCGCGCAACCGGCCCGCAATCGCCGGGTCGATGTCGTGGCTGGCGCGCCGGTAGAGGTCGCGGGCACGGCGTGCAATGTCTTCGGAGCGATCGTTCATCGCCATTCCTCGAGTTGGTCGCGCAGGCTTTGCATCGCACGCGACAGATGTGTCTTGACGCTTCCCTGCGAGCAGTCCATGGCGGCCGCCGTTTCGGCAACGTCCAGCCCTTCGAGCACGCGCAGCATGAAGGCTTCGCGCTGACGGCGCGGCAGCTTGCGCACGGCTTGGCTCATCTGCGCATAGGCCTGGCTGTCTTGCAGTCTTGCCGCCGGCCCAGGCCCGGTATCGGCCGGTTCCCAGGCGGGTAATTCATCGCCGTCGTCGTCCTTTCCGCCGCCCAGCCAGCCGACCACGATCGAGCGCACCTTGCGGCGGCGCTGCAGGTCGACGATGCGCCGGCGCAGGATGCCCCAGAACAGCGGCGACCACTCCGTGGCGGGCTTGTCGCGGTAATGCCGCACCAGCCGCAGCATGGCGTCCTGTACCGCGTCCATGGCGTCCTCGCGGTTGCCAAGGTTCAATTCCGCCATTCGCCACGCGCGCCGCTCCACCTGGGCCAGAAAGGCCTCCAGGGTGGCAGGGGCCCCCGCGATGTGCTCCTCGAACGCGGCGTCGATGACGGCACCGGTCGTATTCAAGGCTGTGTCGTCCTTCGCAGAGGGCTCCCGCGGCGGCGCATGTTTTTGCTCCATGGCGTCTACCGGGGAAATAACGCAGTACCCAGTGTAAGCGTTGACAGGGAAATCCGTATGATGGGTGGACTTGAGCCAGTGCGGATGGGGATCGATGGACGGTTTCGTGGCGCTTTACGTGTTCATGCTGGCGGCTTTCACCGGGTATGAAATCATCGGCAGGGTCCCGGTGATCCTCCACACCCCCCTGATGTCCGGCTCCAATTTCATCCACGGCATCGTGCTGGTGGGCGCCATGATCGCCCTGGGGCATGCCACCACGCCGCTGGAAACGGCCATCGGCTTCATCGGCGTGCTGCTGGGCGCCGGCAACGCCGCCGGTGGCTACGTGGCCACGGCGCGCATGCTCGAGATGTTCAAGTCGAGCACCTCGGCCGTTAGGGGCAAGCACTGATGGCCTGGCTCGTAATGGCCATCAAAGCCTGCTATTTCCTCGCCGCACTCCTTTTCATCCTTGGCTTGAAACGCATGAGTTCACCGCGCACCGCTCGCGGGGGCATCGGCTGGGCCGGCGTGGGCATGGTGCTGGCGGTGCTTGCCACCTTCTGCCTGCCGGACCTTGCCAACCGCTGGCTGATGGTGGTGGCCGTGGTGCTGGGCACCCTGGGCGCCTGGTGGTCGGGGCGCCGCGTGGCGATGACCGCGATGCCGCAGATGGTGGCCCTGTACAACGGGATGGGCGGCGGCGCTGCCGCGGCGATCGGCGCGGCGGAACTGCTCGCCGTGAGCGGCCATGTGGTGGAACTGATGGGCGGGGGCACGTTTGCAGCGGCCAACTACACACCGCCATCGATGCCGCAATTGGTCCTGGCACTGCTGGGGGGCCTGATCGGCGCGGTGAGTTTTTCAGGTTCGCTGATCGCCTTCGGCAAGCTGCAGGGATGGATCGATCGTCGCTACGTGTTCCCGGGCCAGCGCACGGTCAACGCTCTGGTGTTGCTGGCGGCGTTGGCGCTGGCAGGATTCATGACCACGGCCGGCCCGACCATGCCGCTGGTGTGCGCGTTCTTTGCCCTTGCCCTTGTCCTGGGCGTGATGATGACGCTCCCGATCGGCGGTGCCGACATGCCTGTGGTGATCTCGCTGTACAACGCGCTCACCGGCCTGGCGGTGGCCTTCGAGGGCTATGTGCTGGGGAACGAGGCGATGGTGATCGCAGGTACCGTGGTGGGCGCGGCCGGTACGCTGTTGACGCAGCTGATGGCGCGGGCGATGAACCGCTCGCTGGGCAACGTGCTCTTCGGCAGCTTCGGCGCAGCCTCCGGCCCCGCCATGGCGCTTGCCGGTGCACAGAAACCGATCGATGCCGCGGACGCCGCGGTGATGCTCGCCTACGCCGAGCGCGTGGTGATCGTGCCTGGTTACGGCATGGCGGTGGCCCAGGCCCAGCACAAGGTGTGGGAATTCTCCCAACTGCTGATTGCCCGGGGGGTGAAGGTACGCTTTGCCATCCATCCGGTGGCCGGCCGCATGCCCGGGCACATGAACGTGCTGTTGGCGGAAGCCGGCGTGCCGTATGACCTTATCGTGGACATGGACGACGTAAATCCCGAACTGCCGGCCACGGATGTCGCCGTGGTGATCGGCGCCAACGACGTGGTCAATCCCCTGGCGAAAACCGATCCAACCTCACCGATCTACGGCATGCCCATCCTGGACGTGGCGCAGTGCCGGCAGGTGATCGTGGTCAAGCGCGGGCAGGGCACGGGTTTCGCCGGGATCGAGAACGCGCTGTTCTACGCCGACAATGCCCGCATGCTGTATGGCGACGGCCAGGCCGTGGCCGGCCAGCTGGTGGCCGGTATCAAGGCGCTGGACGACTGACCACCGCCCGCCGGACGCGGCCGGCGCCCCAGGCGGCCAGGAGCAGCGCCAGCGCGTAAAGCAGGCCATCGCCGGCAGACAGGCCAAGCCGTGCCATGCCTACGGTATTGGCAAGGCCCGTATCGCGCATGGCCTGGACGAAACCGATGCCGAAGGCGCTGGCGATCATTCCCCAGGTCACCAGGCAGTTGGCGTAAATGGCGGCGATCACCAGGGACGCTGCGCCAAGTACGGCGCGGCAAACGGCACCCAACTGCACCCAATGCCGCAAGCCCGCGCCCAGGAGCCATCCTGCGGGCAGGGCAAGCCATGCCAGCGGATGTGCCGCGACGCCCCCGGGAAGGCCCATCATGCGGCCCAGGGGCAGGGCGAAC
>NZ_DATHFX010000116.1:0-5061 GCF_035317885.1 Pinirhizobacter sp. | reverse complement strand
AACCACCTGCTGGTCTTTAGCGCGACTGAGCCGACCACCCACCTCATGGGCAGTGCCCGCAAAGGCAGCGATTCCGGTGAGTTCGACGCGATCAATGACTGTCATTTTGGCGCACCTAGCCTGTTAGTTCGGTTAGTTGATATACACACTAATACGACTAACCCAAGTCAAGCTACCGCGTGCGTAACTACTGTATAGTCTTATACTATAGATTGATATATATCATTGTGTTACATGATATTTCTCAAGTGCAATCTATTCTATTGCCATCGTATCAACCAACCTGTCCAGGAAAGCGGATTCATCGGGCGTCATGGATGAGCAATCGACCCTGACAAGCCGCGGCTTGACGGAGAACTCCACTCCCAACGCGCTCATCGCCGCGACATACGTGGCAAACGCGACGCCTGGTTTGCCCTGCTCCACTTCTATGAGCTTTTGACGTCCTATCCCTGCCCTGGCCGCCAACTGCGCCTGGGTGAGCCCAAGCTTTCGACGTTCCGCTCGGAGCATTTGCCCGAAGTTGGCGGATCGTCTCTGGCAAAATGGGAGAAACCGCATTTCTGGGGTGAGCGTGGATGAGTAGCCTCCGAATGCACTATCTCCTTGCCGGCTTACTGGCCACTTGCGCCCTGGCTACTGCCGCTAAAGCAGATGGCGCTAACCCACCCTATCCCGACACATGGCGTGTCGAAAAAGTGATCATGCTCTTCCGCCACGGTGTGCGCGCGCCACTTGTGGGCGAGATTGGCGCTATGGAACTTGCGCGTCAGCCATGGCCAAAGTGGTCTACACCGGCAAGCGTCCTGACCCCGCACGGACGCGAAGGCATGCGTCTGCTCGGGATCTACGACCGTGAGCGATACAGCGCGCTCGGGCTATTGCCAAATACCGGCTGTCCGACAGACGGCAGCGTTTCGATCTGGACCAACACCGAACAACGCACTATTGCCAGTGGCCAGGCACTGGCAGAAGGCTTGGCGCCGAACTGTCACCTGGTAGTAGGCCATCAGCCGCTGGGCAGCGAGGATCCGCTGTTCCATCCGATAGAGGCTCACGCTGTGCCTTTCGACGCAAAGGAAGCGGTGCGCGAGGTGATCGCGCAGACCGGGGGTCCGGCGAAGCTGACGGCACCTTATCGTGACGCGATCCGGTCTATGGAATCGATTCTGGATTGCCGTGCTGCGGGCTGCGATATCGCCGCAACGCCGTCATCGCTAACCCCCAGCGGTGACGACCGGGGCATGAATCTTAAAGGGTCCATTGCCATCACCTCAGGCACCGCGCAAGTGTTTCTTCTGCAGTACGCCGAAGGCATGCCCCTGGATCAGGTCGGCTGGGGGCGGGCCACGCGCGAACGGATTGCCGAGATCTCCCGACTGCATGCGCTGCTGTTTGACGTCTATGCCCGCCCGGATTACATGGCCCGCCGTATTGCCGGTCCGATGGAGAAACACGTGCTGGCCATGCTTGCCCGTACCGATGGCCCTCGCCTGAACTTGATGGTCGCCAGCGATAACAACATAGCCGCGCTCACCAGCTTGCTCGGCGTGCACTTCCATATCGACGGTTATGGATATGACGATCCACCGCCCGGCGGTGCCTTCGGGCTGGAGGTGCTGCGTGATCCGACTACCGGCGAGCGCTATGTTCGCTCGTTCTACCAGGCACAGACGCTGGAGCAGCTTCGCCAGTTGACCCCGTTGTCGCGTACGCATCCACCCGTCATACAGGGGCTCGTCATCGATGCGTGCAAGATGCAGGGATCGGAGGTCTGTCGCCTCAGTGACTTCGAGGCCTTGCTGCATCGCCGGACGCATCCGGATGCAGATGTGCCCTTATAGCCCATTTTGGCCAAAAACGGTATATTTCACCCATCTACCGTGATGGAAAGATGCCATGGCCATGTCCCTCCAGCCCTACGCGATCGAAGATCTGCCCCATACATCAGCGTCCGACGTCAAAAAACTCGGCTGGCGAGGTGTCATGAAGACCATTGGGCGCTCGGGCAAAGTGGTGGTAACCAATCACAACGAGGCCGAGGCAGTCATCCTCTCGATAGAGGTGTACGGCGCGATTATGCAGGCCTTGCGCGACGCGGGATCGAAGAACGAAGCGGCACTCGATATGCTTCGCCATCGTTTCGATGAGCGCCTGGCGTCGCTACAAGCTGCCGACGCCGGAGAACGCCTGCGCTCGTTGATGCGAGTGCCAGCCAAGCTCGGCGGAAAGGTCAAAGCCGGAGAGAGTCATTGACGGCGCGCCCCGTTCTCTATGTCCTCGCGGGTGTCAACGGCGCGGGCAAGAGTTCGATCGGTGGATATCTGCTGGAACAATGGGGGCTAACGTGGTTCAACCCCGACACATTTGCACGCGAACTGATCGACGATACAGGTTGCGACCAGGGCGAAGCCAATGCAGCCGCGTGGCGGGAAGGTATGCGACGCCTGGATGATGCCGTCCTCCATGGTACCCATTACGCTCTTGAGACAACGCTGGGCGGCCGTACCGTCCCGGCCAAGATTATGGCGGCAACGAAAACGCATGATGTGTTGGTGTGGTTCTGTGGCCTGTCATCGCCCGAACAACATATCGCTCGCGTCAGGGCTCGTGTGACTGCGGGTGGCCACGACATTCCCGAAGCCAAGATACGAGAGCGTTATTTCACAACACTGGAAAACTTTATCTCGCTGATGCCGCACCTTGGCCACCTGCAAATATATGACAACAGCATTGAAGTCGAACGGCATAAGGCCATTCCCGATCCGATGCTGGTAGCCGTGATGGAAGCCGGAAGACTCACCTCTCCCCTGCCCGATGACATTGCCGCTCTCGAGCGCACGCCAGATTGGGCCAAGCCGTTGCTTGAAGCAGCGCTCTTCGATGCAAAACATCTACACCTACGGACGAGTTATGAGTGACGTAAAAACCATGATGCGCTACAAGGCCTGGGCCGATGAAGTCTTCCTGTCGAAGATCGCACAACTTCCCGAAAGCCAGCTTGTTGAGCCGCAGCCCATCCTCTTCGGCAACATGCTCCGCACGCTCCATCACTCCTATGCCATGGATCGAGTATGGCAAGCGCATCTGGTCGGCGAGGCGCATGGTTATACGTCTCGCAATCCCGACAACCCCCCGTCATTTGGTGTTTTGCACCAAATGCAACTCGCCATGGATGCCTGGTATGTGACCTACGCCGATGCGCTGAATCCTGAAACGTCGGGTCAGGTCGTCGAGTTCGAGTTCATTGGTGGCGGTAATGGTGCGATGTCGCGTGGCGATATCTTGCTGCATGTGGCCAACCACACAACCTATCACCGCGGCCATGTGGCAGACATGCTCTACCACTACGGCGTATCCCCACCTACTACCGATCTTCCTGTGTTTCTTCGAACGATCACGCCGGCGGCGTGACGGGGCCGGCCAGGCCGGTCCCCTACTCTCCGGCCCGGCGGATTTCCCCAGCACGAGCAAAAAAAGGCCACCGTCCTTGGGAAACGGTGGCCTAGTCTGGGGAGATGCATTTGGCAACTGCGGGAACAGCCGCCGGGTTTCTTCTAGTTATTCGATGACGTGTTTTTCATCAGAAGTCGTAGCTGACACTGAACTGCACGAAGCGTGGAGTCTCATACGAAATCGGCAGTTGGTAGTCGGCGGACAGCTGTCCCGCACCGGACACCGACGTGGTGGTGAACTGCGTGGTGCGCTGCTGGTTGAGCAGGTTGTAGACCAGGATGCTGAAGCCCAGCTTGTGATCGGCGAACGCAGGTCGATACTGGGCGTTGACGCTTACGATTTCCTGCCACGGTGTGCGACCGACCTTGCCGGGCGCGGCCGGGCGACCGTCCGGACCGCAGAAGTGGTACGCGTCCATGTAACCGTACGGGTCAGTCTGATCCGGACCGAAGAAGCTCTGGCAGACCTTGGGCGTACCTGACAGGATCTGGGCGTTGCCACCCACCAGCCATTCGGGGGTGATCTGCCAGTAGCCGGTGAGCTTGATCTGGTGGCGGCGATCGTTGGCCTGGTCGCCATTGGCGTTCACCATCACGCCAGCGTTATCCCAATCTTCGGTCTGCGCCACGTCGGTCTGCCCGATATCCGAACGCACCGAGCCTTCCGTGTTGCCGAAGCTGTGTGCAAGCGTGTAGTCGATTCGGCCATACCACTTGCCGTCGAAAGGATGTTCCAGGTAGGAGTCCAGCGCCACGTACTTGCGCTTGAGGTCCGGCATGCCGAAGGCCGACCAGGGCACCGTCATCGTACCGAAGGTGCCGTCGCCATTGGACACGTTGAACTTCTGCGTCTTGCCGGGATTCATGATGTAGCAACCCGACCCCTGGGCCAGGTCCGGATCAAAGCCCTGCGAGGCACCCACGGCCTCGAACGTGGCGCTATCGCAGACGTCGTCCAGATCGTTGCGCAGCTTACGATAGGTAAACTTGGTACCGGCCGTCCAGCGGTCGCCCATCATGTCGAACGCCTTGTCGAGGCCAGCGATGTACTCATCCTGGAACTCGGCCTGCACGTTCTTGCTGGTCACCGTCTTCGGGTTTGGCGCAGCGCCGAACTCGTTATTGGCCGACACACCCGGGTAGCGTCCCTGGGTGATCTGGTGCAGGCCCACGGGGGCGCCCGTCGCGGGGTCGATGCTGTCGTAGGTGAAGTACTGGTTCGTGAAGGTGCTGCCGGCGGCGCCGCGAATGGCCACGTTGTTCGGCTCATCCAGATAGTAGCGGCCGGCATTGGCGTACACCTTCAAGGAGGAATCGCCGAGCACGTCCCAGCTGGCGCCCAGACGGGGCGACAGATTGGGCTTGGTCAGACGAATGTACGGCTGCGCATCAGGATTGTAGTTGGTGAACTGGTCATTCCGCACGCCGATGGAGAGCAGCACGCGGTCGGTGACCTGCCAATTGTCCTCGACGAATTGGGCACGCTGCTTCACCCGCACCTTGTCCGCGCCGGTGTTGAAGATTTCCTGCGAAACGTAATAGCCGTTGCCACCGGGGGCGCCCACTTCATTGCCGGCGAGCGCGGAAATGGGCTTGGTCGCCGTGC
>NZ_DATHFX010000115.1:0-4074 GCF_035317885.1 Pinirhizobacter sp. | reverse complement strand
GG
The DNA here is from genome assembly GCF_035317885.1 of Pinirhizobacter sp. GTDB lineage: Bacteria > Pseudomonadota > Gammaproteobacteria > Xanthomonadales > Rhodanobacteraceae > Pinirhizobacter. Next base: position 4,072 of record NZ_DATHFX010000115.1, on the reverse strand, counting down.
CCGACATGGCACAGGCACTGGTGCATGCCTATGTCAGCGCCAAGCTCGAACATGCCCGCGTTTCGCAGGCGCTGTACGCGATTGCCGCCGAGCACGGCGGCGCCGAACGCGTGGAGATGGCCCGCGAACGCATGCTGGCCGCGGTGTCGGGCATGCTGGCCACCGCCGGGGATCGCGACTTCAACGACCCGTCCAGGCACGCGGCCATTCTCCTGGGCGCCATTGCCGGGCCGGTGCGCAATATCCTGGAGAGCAACCGGCACCTCATGCCGGCCGATGTCCTCAACGAAGAGCTGGTGACGCTGGCAAGCGCCTATCTGCAGGCTGTGTCCACGCCCTGCTGATATATCACCGGGTGGCTGCTGCTTCCTTGGCCAGTTCCTCATCCAGCCCCTTGACCGCCCGCGCTGCCAGCGCCTTGCACGCGCCGGGATCCTCAAGCTTGCCGCTGGCCGCGCGCTCAAGCACATCACTGGCATCGGGATGGGTGGTCACCAGGATGTCGCACGGCAAGCCGGCCACTGTGGCGATGGACTTCCTGAAGTCCTCGACGCGGTGCGGATGCGCCGGCGCATCGGTGTAACGGTAGGTACCGTTGGTGATGGCGGTGAGGCTGTCGGCGTAGACGATGTCCACGCACTTGCCGTCCTGGCACGAGCGCCATGTCCAGCTGGTGCTTCCCGGTGTGTGACCTGGCGTGGCGCGGGCCTGGATATCCACCGAACCCACCTTTAGATGTTCGCCGTCGCCCACCACGGTGGCCAAAACCTGCGAGTACCCCTTGCCGGGATGGTATTGCGGGTCATCCGGGTCCTGGCCGCCCAGGGCAAGCGACTTCGCACCCAACGCACTGGCATACACGGTGGCGCCGGTGTCATGGGCCACTTGCGCGATCGCGCCGGCATGATCGACGTGGGCGTGGGAGTTGAGGATGGCTTTCACATCCGATGGCCTGAAGCCCAGCGCGCGGATGTTCGCCTCCACCATCGATGCGTTCTCAGGCATCGTGGCGTCGACCAGTACATGGCCCTGGGGCGAGGTCACCAGCACCGCGCTCAGGCCCCGGCTTCCCACGTAGTACGTGTTGCCGTAGATGCGGAAGGGCTTGATGGGCTGGGTCCATTCCGGGGCTGCCAGTGCGGGCATCGCCGCCGCCGCGGACAGCGAACCCAGGCAGGCCAGGGTAAGAAAGGTGGGGCGCATGGGGTTTCTCCGTGGGGGCCGAAGGAGTCTAGCGATGCACGCTGGGCCAATCATGGCGTGGCGCTGGCATGCCGCGGGCGATCCGGAGGCCTCGCCACCGGCATGCACCAGCCTTGTCGATTGGTCGGCCCGGTTCGCCGCGATTGGCTCTTTTATTCCCAACCGCCAGGGATTCCCATGGCGTCGAGACACACCAGGGGGAGACCCGCATGACCGGCACAACGCGATCGGACGGCCTGCAGTTCAACGCCGCATTCTCCACACGCGGGAGCGTGACGCCGGCCCCGCTGCCGGTGGCGCGCACAAGAGTGCGTATCCGGCCGGCGCGCGCCGCCTTTGCACTGGCACTGATCGGCCTGGGCTTGCTGGGCCTGATCTACGGCGACTTCGCGCTGGTATGGCAGCGCATCCCGATCGAGTACCTTCCCGGCCGCACGTTCATCGCCTATGCCTGCGCCTTGGTGGAGCTGGCCACGGGCGTGGGCCTGCTGCTGTACGCGCAGCTTGCGCGCGGATTGCCGCCGCACTTCCTTACCGGCGACCGCAACGCGTGGACAGCGCTGGTGATCTCGTGTGCGATCACCTTCGGTGCATGGGCGGTGGCGGATGCTAGGGTCGAGGCTCGGAAAGGACCCGCGTCGTCTCGCCCAGGCAGCGTTCCATATACCCCTGCCACATCAGGTGCACGATCAACCACAGCAACGGCCGCCGGGCCGCCCCGCGCGGGGTGAAGGCATACGTCCAAGCAACCGAAGTCCCGGCTCCTTCGGGCCGGAATTCGAAGCTGCCGCGCGCGTGATCGACCAGGCGTGAGAACAGGGGATTGGTGTAGTCCCAAACGCGGTAACCGAAATACACGCCGCGCTCGGCCCGGAGCACTTCCTCGCGCACGGTGGTGTGGTCGGAAAGATGGATCAGCCGCTTCGAGCCCGGTACGTCCCATGGCCCGGTCTGCTCGCTGGTGCCGGTGACCGCGGGCAGAAGGCCATGGCCCTTGAGTATCTTCGGCAACACATCGGCGCCTGCCAGGAAGTCGAAGGCCTCGCCTGGCGGTACGCGCAGGATGATGGTGCGGGTGACGGCAACGGGTTGAAGGTTCATGCCCGCATTATGCGCTGCGTCCGTCAGCTGCGAATCATGTCGCCTGCGTAGACAAAGGCGTCTGACCCACGTGCCGGATTATTGTCGTACTATTTGATGTTCGAATTGCTCAAGGGAAATTGCCGATGCCTGTTCGAACGTCCGCCCTGCTTTTCCTGGCGTTGACCGCCGTGGTGTCCGCGCATGCCGCCACTACGCCGATTCCCTTCCCGTCGAACACGCCGCTCAAGGCATCGCTGGACACCGACGACACCACCGGCACCCCCACCCTGCTGCTGGAAAATGCGCAGGGCAAGCCGCTGATGCAATCAAGGCTAGGCCTTCGCACAACCGACGTGGACCTCACCCACGGCCTCAAGCCAGGCCCGTCGAGCCACCATGAGGTGACCGAGCACTACACCATGACCACCGGCAAGCGCCTGGAGCGCTCGGCGACCATGGTGGAAACACGCTTTCCCTTCACCGGCCTGGGCGGCGCGAAGCTCGACGTCGTGGTACGTACCTCCCGCGACGGCATCGCCTGGCGCTATGAACTTCCCGGCAGCAGCAACGCAACCGTGCAGGGCGAGGCCACCGACTTCACCTTCCCCGAGGACACCTTCGCGTGGCTTCTGCCGTACAAGCCGCAGTACGAAGGCGTGCGTTCACAGGACAGCGCCTATGGCTCGCCTGTCGGCGACTTCGGCTATCCGTCGCTGTTCCGCGTGAACGGCGACTACCTCCTGGTGACCGAAAGCAATACCGATGGCCGCTACACCGGCAGCCGCATGCGCCACGGCCTGGACACCACCACGTACGGCCTGGTGTTGTTCGACGCGTCGGCGAGCTTCCACGGCAGCACGCCGTGGCGCACGGTGATCGCCGGCGACCTTGCCACGGTGACGCAATCCACGCTGGTGGACGACCTGGCCGACCCCGCCAGATTTACCGATACCTCGTGGATCAAGCCCGGCAAGGTGGCATGGTCGTGGTTGAGCGAACACCAAAGTCCGGGCGACGTCGAACGGCAGAAGGCCTATGTTGATTTCGCCGCGCGCAACCACCTGCCGTATGTACTGGTGGACGAAGGCTGGAAGGACGCTTGGGTACCGGACCTGGTGAAATACGCCAATGCCAGGCACGTGGACATCCTGCTGTGGTTCCGCTGGACCAACCTCGATACGGAAGACAAGCGCCAGGCGATCCTGCCGAAGATCAAGGGCTGGGGCGTGAAGGGCGTCAAGGTGGACTTCATGGATTCCGACTCGCAGGTGCGCTACCAGTGGTACGACGCCATCCTTGCCGATACCGCAAAATTGCACCTGATGGTGAATTTCCACGGCGCCACCATCCCGCACGGCCTGGCACGCACCTGGCCGCACATCATGAGCATGGAAGCGGTACGCGGTACCGAGAACGATCCGCCGGTGTATCCCAATACAGTGCAACCGTTCACGCGCAACGTGGTCGGTTCAATGGACTACACCCCGGTGGCGTTCGACGCCGGGCCGATGATGGCTTCCATCGCCCACGAAACCGCCTTGTCGGTGGTGTTCGAATCCGGCTGGCAGCACCTGGCCGACGCTCCCGAGGCCTACGACAAGAGGCCCAACGCGCTTGCCTTCCTGGATCAGGTGCCCACGGTGTGGGATGAAACCAAGTTGCTCTCCGGAACACCCGGCAAGGACATCGTGATCGCCCGTCGCAGCGGCAAGCGTTGGTTCATCGGTGGCATCCGTAGTGGCTCCGGCGAAACGCTGCACCTGCCTCTGGCCATGCTCGGCAAGGG
>NZ_DATHFX010000114.1:0-9903 GCF_035317885.1 Pinirhizobacter sp. | reverse complement strand
TACGGCGTTGTATTCGTCGTAGAACTTGCGGTGTGCGTCGGCGTCGTCGAGGTCGCCACGGCGCAGGTTTTCGTAGAAATCCCAGTGCGACATCAGGTGCCGGCTTGGATTCATCGCGATGAACCCGGCGTGCTGCAGGAAGCCCGGGTATACCTTGCGGCCCGCGCCCGGGTATTGCCAGGGCACTTCATGGATCACCTGGTTGCGGAACCACGACAGCGGCCGCGTGGTGGCCAGGTCGTCGACGCGGGTAGGGCTTTGACGCGCATCGATCGGGCCACCCATCAAGGTGAGCGACAACGGCGTATCTTCGCCGCGCGCGGCCATCAGCGACACCGCGGCCAGTACCGGTACCGTGGGTTGGCACACCGACACCACGTGCAGGCGGCGCGCGCCGATGTGCCGGATGAACTCTTCGATGTAACCGACGTAGTCGTCGAGGCTGAAGGCGCCTTCTTCCAACGGCACCATGCGTGCGTCCACCCAGTCGGTGACGTACACCTTGTGGTTCTGCAGCAGTGTTTGCACCGTGTCGCGCAATAACGTTGCGTGGTGCCCGGAGAGCGGCGCCACCACCAGTACGACGGGGTCGTCCTTCAGCGCGTCGATAACCTCAGGCTTGTCGCTGAAGCGCTTGAAGCGAAGAAGCTTGCAGAATGGCCGTGACAACGAATCCTGCTGCACGATGGCCACTTCCTGGCCATGCGCACGCACGCTGTGGATGCCGAACTCGGGTTTTTCGTAATCCTTGCCCAGGCGGTACATCAGCTCGCACCCGGCTGCCGCGCGCTGCGCGCCGGGCAGCATCGACAACGCGCTGCCGGCATCGCCGAACATGCGTGCGCTCGCTTCCGCCCAGTAGTTGAGCGGACTCAACATCGTGCGTTGCCATTCGTGCAGGAGGTAGAGCATCGACGGATTCACGGCCCGTGGGGGTGGCGCATTCTAGCCACAAATGCAGGCCACTGCCCGTAACTGCCGTTCACGCAGCAATTTTTTTACAGACCAGAAGAATTTCATCGACGCCCGTGGTGTCGATCAGCCCGGGTTTTAAGTCGAGCTTTCCGGCAAAACGCAGGCTTAGCGGCATGAATACGCGGTTGTACCACCACATGGCCCGGTCTCGCTGAGTGGTGAGATAATGCTGTCCCCATGCCAGCAGGCGGGGCGATGACGGTTGCATGCCATAGACCGCGCTGCGTTCGACGGTGAAGCCATGGGCGGCAAGCTTGGCCACGATGTCGTCCGGTTCATAGCGCCGGCAATGGCCGACGAAGTCATCGAAAGCGGTCCAGGCCGATTCGTGCAGCGGAACGGAAAGCAACAGGTAGCCGCCGGAGGCCGTGACCCGGGCAATTTCCGCGAAGGCCGCATCATCGTCGAGCACGTGTTCGACGATATCGAAGGCGCAGGTGAAGTCGAATGAGGCTTCGGCAAAGGGCATGGCGCCGATCAGGCCGTGCGTGGTGCGCGCACCATGCTTTTGCAGCTGGCTGAGCGCGGCGTGGCTTAAGTCCAGGAACTGCGTGCCGTCCAACGGCAGGCGTGGCCGCAGGCCTGGAGCCACCTCCAGGCGACGTGACCCATGGGCGGCCAGCTCCTGCACCAGCGGCCAGGTATTGAATCGCTCGGGGGGCACGAGCTTCGAATCCCGCCACAGCGGCTCGTAGAATTCGCTGTTGCTGCGAATCAGCTCCGCTTCGCTCGTCGCATGGACTGTCATGTCCCCAGTGTGGGGTCCGCGGGGACTTCCGTCTACCCAAGCCGGGCAAGCAGGGTCCCGGCGGCAAGATCGTGCAGGGCGCGCCGACGCTTGTCGAAAGCGGCGGGAAGCAGCCATATCGCCCAGCCGACCACCGGCGCCCACAGCGCCCAGCGCATCGTGCCAACCCAGAAGAGCCCCAGGCCGAACAGGGGCAGGGCGCCCACCGCCAGGCGCAGCAATGCGCGGGCCGGTGTGACGCGCTGGCCATCGAGGGTGGCCAGGTGGATGCGCCAGGGCCGCATCCCCAGGGTCTGGCCCCCACGGGTCCACGACACCAGGAAATACGCCGCCACCACCAGCCCCTGAAGCGGCTGGTACCACCAGGCGATATGCGTGCCCTCGGTCACATGCCCGGCGGTGGCCAGTTGGCAGAGCAGGCCCACCACCATCACGATCGCCGTCACCGCCAGCGCGTCGTAGACGATGGCGCCGACACGGCGCGCGAGGGATGCAGGCTCAGGTTGTAAGGTCAAGGGGCAGTCCGGGGCATGGGGCTTGCCGGGCGCGGTGCTAGGCCACAGCATGCAGGGCATGAAGCAGCCAATCGCCGGCGACGAGCGGGTCGCCATTATCGCCCACGACGATGCGCAGGCAATCGCCGCCTTCGTCGAGCGCGTGTGGTCTGAGGATGGCCTGGCCGACCGCACGCTCGAGGCCTACCGCCAGGACCTCGAAGGCCTGGCCCGCTGGCTGGCCACGCGCGGACGCAGCCTGGCCGCGGCCAGTCGCGAGGATCTTTCCTCCTATCACGCCTCACAGCCGGTATCGGTACGCAGCATGGCGCGCCGTCAGTCCTCCTTCCGCCGCTTTTACGCCCACCTGGCGCGCAACGAACCCTCGCGCGAAAACCCCACGTTGCTGATGCAACGCCCGAAGACTCCGCGCGGCCTGCCCAAGGCTCTTGCCGAGCGTGAAGTCGAAGCCCTGCTGGGTGCGCCCGATGCCGGAACGCCGCTGGGGCAACGCGACCGCGCCATGCTGGAGCTGATGTACGCCTCGGGCCTGCGCGTATCCGAACTGGTGGAACTGTCGCTGGGCAACTACAACCCCAGGCAGGGCGTCCTTCGCGTCACCGGCAAGGGCGGCAAGGACCGCCTGGTGCCGGTGGGGCAGGTTGCGCAGGAACAGATCGACCACTATCTGTCGACGGTGCGGCCGTTGCACCTGAAGCCCGGCCCGCGGCCCGATCCACTGTTCCTGTCGGTGCGCGGGCAGGGCATGACGCGGCAGATGTTCTGGACCATCGTAAAGCGCCATGCGCAGGCGGTGGGCATCCTGGCACGGCGCGTCTCGCCCCACGTGCTGCGGCATTCGTTCGCCACGCACCTGCTCAACCATGGCGCGGACCTCCGTGCGCTGCAGATGTTGCTGGGTCATAGCGCGCTCAGCACCACGCAGATCTACACTTTGGTTGCCCGCGAGGGCCTGAAACGGCTCCACGCCGAGCATCACCCGCGCGGCTGAATGTCACTGAGGGTGTGCGACAATGCATGTCCTTGGGCCGTGCAGGATGCACGCTGCCAGGTTCGCGAGGGGTGTCGGCCTCCCGGTTGCGCGGGATGCCCCGGAAAGCTGGAGTTTTTTGATGTTGAAGAAAACGCTGTTCACCCTCGCCGCCAGCCTGTGCCTGGTGGCCGCGGCGTCCGCTGCCGATGGCAACGAGAAAGCCGTCCGCGACGCCGTGCAGTCGCTCGGCCGCGATATCCAGATCGACAGCGTGGAGCCAGCGCCCATGCCGGGCTTCTACCAGGTGATGGCTTCCGGCCGCCTGGTGTATGTCAGCGCAGATGGCAAGTACATGATGAATGGCGACGTCATCGACATCGGCGGCAAACAGAACCTCACCGAAGCCGCCTGGGCACGCATGCGCCGCGCGGAACTGGCGAAGGTGGACGACAGCCACAAGCTGGTTTTCGCGCCGCCCAAGCCGAAGTACACCGTTACCGTGTTCACCGATGTCGATTGCGCGTATTGCCGCGAGCTGCACAAGCACATCGATGAATTCAACAAGCAGGGCATCGCGGTGCAATACCTGTTCTGGCCGCGCACGGGCGTCAAGACCACCGCGGGCAATGACACTCCCTCCTACACGCGCGCCGTGGCCGTGTGGTGTGCGGCTGATCGCAAGGCCACCTTCAACAGCGCCATGAAGGGCGGTGATGTGGGCAAGGCAAGCTGCAAGAATCCGGTCGCCGACGATTTCGCCCTGGGCGAGCGGCTGGGGGTCTCCGGTACGCCCACCATCATGTTCGAAGACGGCACCACCATCCCCAGTTATGTCACTCCCGACCAGCTACTGGCGGCCCTGCGCCAACGCGAGGCGGGAAAAACGCTGGAACTGGGCCAGGCCGACAGCGAGTGACGTCCCCGTGCGCCGGGTGCGGCAACGGCACCCGGTGCTGCCTTGCAGCATGCTGTAGAATGGCGGTTTTCCCCCTGTCCATCCCGCTCGCATGATCGCTCTCGACGGGCAAAGCGCCCTTTCGCCGTTTCGCCTGGAACGCCTGAACGCCCGCCTGGACGCCCTGCACCACGGCACCCGCGTCCAGGCCGCCTGGCACGTGTATTTCGTCGACGCTGCCGTCGCGCCGGCTGGTGAGATGCGCGCCCGGCTGCTGCAGGTGCTCGAAGCGAAGGACACCACGCCGGAACCTGCCACCTTCTGGGTGGTGCCGCGGCTGGGCACCATCTCGCCGTGGTCCAGCAAGGCCACTGACATCCTCCACGGCGCCGGATTCGACATCCAGCGGGTGGAACGCGGCCTGGGATGGCTGATCTCCGGCATGCCCGACGCAGTCCGCGCAGACCATGCCCTGGTGATGGCAGCGCTCCACGATGCCATGACCCAATCGGTGCTGCCGTCGATAGACCTGGCCAGCAGCCTGTTCCTGGCCGGCTCGCCCGGTCCGCTCGGGCGCGTGGAGCTTGGTCCCGATCCGAAGGCCGCGCTGGCCCTGGCCAATCGCAACCTGGGCCTGGCCCTGGCTGACGACGAGATCGATTACCTGGTTGCCAGCTACGCCGAGCTTGGTCGTGCGCCGACGGACGCTGAGCTGATGATGTTCGCCCAGGCGAACTCCGAACATTGCCGCCACAAGGTATTCAACGCCTCGTGGACGGTGGATGGCGAGCCGCAGGAAAAATCCCTGTTCGCCATGATTCGCAACACGCATGCGCACTCGCCCGCGCATACCTTGTCCGCCTACAAAGACAACGCCGCGGTCATTGCCGGCAATACGGGCTTCCGGCTGATCGCCGATCCGAAAGACAACGTCTGGCGTCGTCATGAAGAATCGATGCCCTACGCAATCAAGGTGGAGACGCATAACCATCCCACGGCGATCGCCCCCTGGCCGGGCGCGGCCACCGGCGCCGGTGGCGAGATTCGCGACGAGGGCGCTACCGGCCGCGGTGGCAAGCCGAAGGCAGGCCTCACCGGTTTCTCCGTTTCGCACCTGCGCATACCAGGCCTGCCGCGTCCGTGGGAAACCGATCGCCCGTTGCCGCCACGCATGGCGTCGGCCTTTGAGATCATGCGCGACGGTCCGCTGGGCGCCGCTGCCTTCAACAACGAATTCGGCCGGCCCGCGCTCGGCGGCTATTTCCGCACCTTCGAGATGGAGGGCAGCACACCCGGTTTCCGCCGAGGCTACGACAAGCCGATCATGATCGCAGGCGGTCTGGCCACGCTGCGCCCGGGGCTGGTGCAAAAGCATGAGCTGCAACCCGGCAACAAGGTGATCGTGCTCGGCGGCCCCGCCATGCTGATCGGCCTGGGCGGTGGCGCGGCCTCGTCGGTGGCATCGGGCAGTTCCAGCGCGGAACTCGATTTCGCCTCGGTGCAGCGCGACAACGCCGAGATGGAACGCCGCTGCCAGCAGGTGATCGACCAGTGCTGTGCGCTGGACGATGCCAACCCTATCGTGAGCATCCACGACGTGGGTGCCGGTGGCCTGTCCAACGCGATTCCCGAGTTGCTCAACGACGCCGGCGTCGGCGGTGTCATTGATTTGGCCACCATTCCCTGCGACGACCCGCAGCTCTCGCCGATGCAGGTGTGGAGCAACGAGTCGCAGGAACGCTACGTCCTTGCCGTCGAGCCGAAAGACGTCGAGGCAATCCTTGCCATGTGCGCGCGCGAGCGCTGCCCCGTGGCGGTGGTGGGCGATGCCACGGCCGAGCGCCGGTTGCTGCTGCGCGATTCGCGCGACGGCACGGTGGCCATCGACCTGCCGATGGAAGTGCTGTTCGGCAAGCCGCCGCGCATGCACCGCGACGCCACGCGCAAGAAGCCGCGCATTGACCTGGTGCCCGATCTCTCGGGCATCGGCATGGACGAAGCCTTGCGCCGCGTGCTGCAGCTTCCCACCGTCGGCAGCAAGAACTTCCTCATCACCATCGGCGATCGCACCGTCGGCGGACTCAATGCCCGCGATCCGATGGTGGGTCCCTGGCAGGTGCCGGTAGCCGACTGCGCCGTCACGCTTTCGGACTTCGACGGCTACACCGGCGAAGCCATGGCCATGGCCGAGCGCGCCCCGGTGGCCCTGCTCAACAGTGCCGATGCCGCGCGCCTTGCCGTGGGCGAGGCGATCACCAACCTTGCTGCAGCGCCGATCGACGATCTTGCCCAGGTGCGCCTGTCGGCGAACTGGATGGCCGCGGTGAACCATGCCGGCGACGATGCCGCCTTGTTCGACGCGGTCAAGGCGGTGGGCATGGAGCTTTGCCCGGCGCTGGACATCGCCATTCCGGTGGGCAAGGACTCCCTGTCGATGCAGACCGAGTGGACCCATGAAGGCGTTCTCCAGCGCACGGTGTCACCGGTGTCGCTGGTCATTACCGGGTTTGCCCGTGTCAGCGATGCGCGCCGCGTGCTCACGCCCCAACTGCGCATGGACCGGGGCGACACCGAGTTGTGGTTGATTGACCTAGGAGCCGGTCGCGATCGACTGGGCGCGTCGGCGTTGAGTCAGGTGTTCAACCGTCTCGGCGGCGTGCCGCCCGACCTCGAGGACGCCGCCAAGCTTCGCGCATTCTTCGAATTCATCCAGGAAGCCAACCGCGGCGGCCTGCTGCTGGCCTACCACGACCGTTCCGACGGCGGGGCCATCGTCACCCTGCTGGAAATGGCCTTCGCCGGCCGCTGTGGCCTGGAAATCCGCCTGGATGGCTGGGCCGAGGCCACCTTGCGTGCCCTCTTCAACGAAGAGCTCGGTGCGGTGGTGCAGGTCGCCTCGGCCAACCGCGAGGCCTTCGAAGCGCTGCTGGTGAAGCATGGCCTGGCAGCGATCAGCCATCCGATCGGCCGGCCGAAGGAGAAGCTCGGCATCAAGCTGTACCTGGGCGGCGATACGCTGTTCAAGTGGAACTGGACCGAACTCTTCTCGCTGTGGAATGAAACCAGCTACGCCATGCAGCGGTTGCGCGACAACCCGCAATGCGCCGATTCGGAAAGCGAGTGGCGCCGCGACGACGCCGATCCGGGTATCTCGCCCAAGCTCACCTTCGATCCGGCGCAGGACACGTCCTCGGCGTACCTCAACCTCGGCAAGCGTCCGCGGGTGGCGGTGTTGCGCGAGCAGGGCGTGAACGGCCAGGTGGAGATGGCCGCGGCCTTCGACCGTGCCGGCTTCGAGGCTGTCGACGTGCACATGTCCGATCTCGCCTCCGGCCGTGTGGCCCTGGACGGCTTCCGCGGCATGGCGGCCTGCGGCGGGTTCTCCTACGGCGACGTCCTGGGCGCCGGCCGCGGCTGGGCCACGTCGATCCTGTACAACACCATGCTGCGCGACCAGTTCGAGGCCTTCTTCGCCAATGGGCGGAATTTCTCCCTGGGCGTGTGTAATGGCTGCCAGATGATGTCCCACCTGAAGGACATCATTCCCGGTGCCCAGAACTGGCCGTTCTTCCTGCGCAATGCATCCGAGCAGTACGAAGCGCGCCTGGCCACCCTCGAGGTGCTCGAGTCGGACAGCATCTTCTTCAAGGGCATGGCCGGCTCCCGGATCCCGGTGGCGGTGGCCCATGGAGAAGGCCGCGTGTACTTCCCCAACGTCTGCAGCCCCAGCAAAAGCCATGGTGCGGTGCGTTTCGTGGATAATCGCGGCCGACCGACCGAAACTTACCCGCTGAATCCGAACGGTTCCCCAGGCGGGTTGGCGGGCTTTACCGCAGCCGATGGCCGCGTCACCATTCTGATGCCGCATCCGGAACGGGTGTTCCGTAGCGTGCAGATGAGCTGGCACCCCGAAAAATGGGGCGAAGATTCCCCGTGGATGAGAATGTTCCGAAATGCACGGACCTGGGTGGATTGACTACAATGCGCCGCCGGCGAAGGGTGAGCTCGGCGACTGGCGCACTGAAAAACCCGACACCTTCAAGCGCTCGCTGTCGAATCGGACGATTCCCACATGCAGCGTGGTGGTGGTGTCAGCTGACAGCGGTCAATCGCTGCGCGAATGCGTGCGCCGCATCCTGGCCAGCAACCTGCAGGTCGAACTGATCCTGATCGACAACGGTTCGGATGATGGCCAGCCGGAAGCTGTGGAAAGGGCCTTCCAGAACGAAGAGCGCCTGAGCGTGGTCTACAACCGCGCGAACCTCGGCTTCGGCCCGGCGGCCAACCGGGCCGCGGCGATGACCCGTGGCCGTTTCATCGCCATCGTCAACCCCGATTGCCTGCTCGAGCCCGACGATCTCCCTCGCATGGTCGATATCGCCACCAACGACCCCGACACCGGGGTGGTGGGCGCCGTGGTCTGCGACCTGGAGGGCCGGCCCGATCCGGCCTCGCGCCGCCGCGATCCCACCGTTGCCCGCGTGGTCAATACCATGCTCGGGCGCAGGGGGCGGGGTGTGGCCGTGCCCGGTCCGATGCCTGACAGGCCCGCGCCGGAAGAAGCCGTATCCGGTGCCTTGATGTTGTTCCCGCGCGCGGTGTACCAGCGGGTGTCGGGCTTCGACGAGGGCTATTTCCTCCACTTTGAAGACCTCGATCTCTGCCGCCGTCTGCGCGATGTGGGCTACCGGGTGATCCTGGCCGGCGACCTGCATGTGCAGCATGGCAAGGGCGGCTCCAGCCGGCACCGGCCGGTGTTCGTCAGCCGCTTCAAGCACCGCGGCATGTGGCGCTGGTTCCGCCAGCACGATGCGCTTTCCCGCAGCCCCGTACTGTCCGGTTTCGTCTGGCTGGCGATCTGGACGCATTTCGTGGTGATGGCGCCGTGGCTGTGGCTGCGCCGCCGGCGCCGGTGAGCGACAAGCCTGCAGGCGCGCTGGCGCCGACACTGGGCCTGCTGCTGGTTACCGCCGTTTGGGGTACCACCTTCGCGCTGATCAAGGGCGTGGTCGGACGCATGAGCGTGCCCGACTTCCTTGCCGTGCGCTTCGTCATCGCCGCGGTGGTGATGGTGGTGATGTTCGCCCGTCCCGTGCTGCGCATGGATCGCGGGCAACTGTGGCGTGCGCTGGCGCTGGGTGCGCTATACGGCGTGGCGCAGCTGCTGCAGACCTGGGGCCTGGCGCGGATAAGTCCGAGCGTCAGCGGCTTCGCCACCGGGATGTACGTGGTGTTTACCCCGCTGTTGGGCTGGGTGTTGCTCAAGGAACGCACGCCGCCGGCGACGTGGATCGCCGTGGCCGTGGCGACGGTTGGCCTGGGCCTGCTGGCGCTGCACGGCTTCGAGCTCGACGTCGGGGTGTTGCTGACGCTTGCCTCAGCGGCCCTCTACGGCCTGCACATCCTCGGCCTCGGCCGCTGGTCGCGAAAGGGCGAAGCCTTCGGCATGGCCGCCGTGCAGATGGTGGCGATCGCGGTGGTGTGCCTGCTGGCCACATTGCCGCGCGGGCCGTCGATGCCGCCGGATGCATCAGCCTGGGTGTCGGTGCTGTACATGGCGCTGGCCGCCGGGGCGCTGGCCATGCTGGTGCAGACCTGGGCGCAAGCACACATGACTTCCACCCGCGCCGCCATCGTGATGACGCTCGAGCCGGTGTTCGCCGCCGGCTTCGCCATCATGCTCGGGGTGGATGTGCTGGGTTGGCGCACCGTGGTGGGCGGCGGCCTGATGCTCGGTGCGATGTACATCGTGGAGCTGGGGCCGAAGCGCAATACGCACCAGGTGCTTTGAAGAAGC
>NZ_DATHFX010000113.1:0-2975 GCF_035317885.1 Pinirhizobacter sp. | reverse complement strand
CGGTGGAAGCGGCGATCGAGGACGGCCTGGAAGGCGCCTTCATCACCGTGCCCTCCGAGCAGCTGGGCAAGGCCCGCCGCGTGGACGATGCCCCGGCGCGCTACATCGAATTCTGCAAGAGCACGGTGAACGAGGATTTCTCGCTCGCGGGCATGAAGATCGTGCTGGACTGCGCCAACGGCGCTACCTACCAGGTAGCCCCGAAGATCTTCGCCGAGCTCGGCGCCCGGGTGATTACCATCGGCGCGGAGCCTGATGGCTTCAACATCAACCATGAATGCGGGTCCACGAGTCCGGCGGCACTGCAGAAGACTGTGGTTGAGAAGGGTGCGGACCTTGGCATCGCGTTCGACGGCGACGGTGACCGCGTGCAACTCGTGGACCGCCACGGTGCACTCGCCGACGGCGATGTCCTGATGTATGTGCTGGCGCGCAGTTGGCGCGAGCGGGGCATCCTGCGCGGGCCGGTGGTGGGCACGCTGATGAGCAACTATGGCCTGGAGCGCGCGCTGCGCGACATGGACGTGGAACTGGTACGCGCCAACGTGGGCGACCGTTATGTATTGCAGCAGTTGAAGGACCGCGGTGGCGTGCTGGGCGGGGAAACGTCCGGGCATATCCTTACCCTGGACCGTTTCACCACGGGCGATGGCATCGTGGCGGCGCTGGCGGTGCTCGAGGCCCTGGTGATGTCCGGGGAGGACCTCACCGTGGCCCGCGCCGGGCTTTCCACCGTGCCCCAGGTGATGATCAACGTGCGCGCCGACGGTGCCCGCGAGGCACTGGACAGCGACCAGGTTCGTCGGGTGTGCGGTGAGGTGGAAGCTGCCCTGGCCGGCCGGGGCCGCGTGGTGCTGCGCGCCTCGGGCACCGAACCCCTGGTGCGGGTCACCGTGGAGGGGCCGGAGGAGGGCGAAGTGCAGCAGTTGGCGGCGCGGCTGGCTGACGCGGTAAAATCAGCGGCTACCGTCACCGGCTGATCAAACGCATGAAACACGTACCTACCCTGGATATCCGTCGCTACGACACCGACCGCGAGGCATTCGTGGCGGAACTGGGCGCCGCCTATCGGGAATTCGGCTTCTGCTGCATCTCCGGGCACGGTATCCCGCGCCGGGACATCGATGCCGCCTACGACGATTTCGTGCGTTTCTTTGCCTTGCCCGATGCCACCAAGCGCAAGTACCACGTCCCCGGCGGCGGCGGTGCGCGCGGCTACACGCCGTTCAAGGTGGAAACCGCCAAGGATTCAAAGCTGCCGGACCTGAAAGAGTTCTGGCATGTCGGCCGGGAAATTCCCCGGGATTCGAAATACGCCGACGTGATGGCGCCGAACCTGTGGCCGGAGGAAGTGCCCGGCTTCAAGCAGCACGGCTACGGCCTGTTCGAAGCGCTCGATAGCCTGGGGTCGCGGGTACTGAAGGCGCTTGCCCTGCATATTGGCCAGCCGGAAGACTACTTTGCCGACAAGACTGACCAGGGCAATTCCATCCTTCGCCCGATTCACTACCCGCCGATCGAGCAGGACAACATCCCCAACGAGCGCGCCGGCGCGCACGAAGACATCAACCTGATCACCCTTTTAGTGGGTGCCAGTGCCGAAGGCCTGGAAGTGCTCACGCGCGAGGGCAAGTGGTTGCCCATCACCACCGAGGGCGATGCCATCGTGGTGAACATCGGCGACATGCTGCAGCGCCTGACCAATCACGTGTATCCGTCCACCACGCACCGCGTGGTGAACCCGCCTAACGCCAATGCACGCAAGCCACGTTACTCGGTGCCGTTCTTCCTGCATCCGAACCCGGATTTCGTCATCGACGTGCTGCCCTCATGCGTGGATGCCGCGCATCCTAACCGCTACCCCGAGCCGATCACGGCGCACGAGTACCTGCAGGAGCGGTTGCGCGAGATCAAGCTGATCTGATTGTCACCCGTGTGTTTCGCTGGTGCCGATCAACTCTGGCACCGGCTTCGTATTGCGCGAAAGGTAGGGATGCGCGAACACCGCGGACAGGATCACCACCACACCTGCATAGAAGGCCACGCCAAGCTCGCGCTGCTCGCCCAATAGCAGCACGGCCAGCACGATGGCGTACACCGGCTCCAGGTTGGTCACCATCTGCACGCCGAAGGCGGTCAGGTGCCGCAGCGACACCAGGGCCAGGGCGAAGGGCAGCAGGGTGCAGCCATAGGCCAACAACACCAGCAACAACGCATCGTGCCCAGTAGGGATCTGGAAGCCGAAGAACGGCATGAACAGCGCCAGGAACACGCCGCCGGTACCCAGCTCCAGGCAAGTGACGGTGAGCGGGTCGGCGTGCTCCACCAGGCGTTTGTTGAGGGAGGCGAACAGCGCACAGAAAAGTGCCGAGACAACACCCACGGCGATCCCCGCGTACATGTGTGCCGGCACACCACCGGCCACCAGGGCGACCCCTGGCACCACGGCCACGCCCAGCAAAAGCTCGCGCGGATTGAACGGCCGCTGCGCTACCCAGGGCTCCACCAGTGACAGGAATACCGGCGCCAGTGCGATGCAGGTGGCGCCCACCGAAGCGTTGGCCAGCTTGATCGAGGCGTAGAAAGTAAGCCAATGGATCGCTACCAGCACACCGATGCCGGCGTAGGCGCCGACCAGCCGGAGTGGCATCGCTCGCAGCGACCGCCATACACGCGGCACCAGTAGAAGCGCACCGGTCACCAGCGCCATGCGCCAGGTCACCAGCGAAAGCGCGTCGAGCTTGATGGTTTTGCCCAGGATGGCCGTGAAGCCCCAGAGGAGGACGCAGAAGTGGATCTGCAGGCGGGCTTTGGCGAGGGGTTGCATGGGGAGGGATGGTAGCAATCTCCGTAGCTTAAAAGCTGGAAGATTGAGCAAGCTGCGATAGAAAGCGTTGGCGAACTTTGAGACGCTTACTATCGACTGCCAGAGTCGCGGACGGCACCATTACAGGGTTACCTCGGTCGAGGTAACC
>NZ_DATHFX010000112.1:0-6315 GCF_035317885.1 Pinirhizobacter sp. | reverse complement strand
CGTCGCCGCGGGCGACTACGAGCACGGCAAACCCGCGCCCGATCCCTACCTGCTGGCCGCCGAACGGCTTGGCGTGCCGGCGGATCGCTGCCTGGCGCTGGAGGATTCACATAACGGCGTGCGCGCGGCACTGGCTGCGGGAATGATCACCGTGATGGTGCCGGACCTGCTTGAGCCCGACCTCGATGTGCTCGCCGGCAGCGCGCGGGTGGTTGAAACCCTGCACGATGTGGAGCGCGCGCTCGCCTTGCATGGACAATGACTTGCCGCCGGGTTCACGTGCCGGCGCGGAGCATGGCGGCCACTGCCAGCCACGGAGCATCACCATGCCCGAGAAGAAGACGCAAGCCCGCGCCCGCGCCGACAAGCGTGCGGGTAAGTCCGCCAGCACCCAGGCCGGTGAATACGTCCACGAGGAAATCGAACAGGTCCGCGAAGGCAAGCATGGTGCCCGTTCGGCCAAACAGGCCATCGCCATCGGCTTGTCCAAGGCGCGACGCGCCGGTGTCAAGGCGCCGGTGAAGAAAACTGCCAGCAAGGCGACGAAGAAGAAAGCCGCGCAGGATACCGCCGCTTCCCATCGCAAGGGCGCGGCAAAGAAGACTTCGGCCAAGCGGTCGACGGCTGCGAAAAAGGCCGCACGTACCAAGGGCCCGGCGGTGCGCAAGGCCGCGGCGAAGAAGGCGGCACGCAAGCGCGCCGCCAGCTGATGCGGTAATCAGTTCGGCTGCGCGGGAGCGGCGGAGAGCTTCTCCAGCAGCTGCATCTGCACGTCGCGGGGCGGCTGCGAGGGGGTGGCGTGTACATAGGAACCGTCGGCCTGCAGGATCCAGGCGTTGGCGTTGTCCGCCATGTACATGTCCAGCTCTTTCTTCACCCGCTGCTGCAACTTCTTCCCCTCGATGGGGAAACCGGTTTCCACGCGCCGGTCGAGGTTGCGTTCCATCAGGTCGGCGCTGGACAGGTACAGCAAGGGCTCGCCGGCGTTGTGGAACCAGTAGGCCCGGCTGTGCTCCAGGAAGCGGCCGACGATGCTGCGTACGCGGATATTCTGCGAGATGCCGGGCACGCCGGGACGCAGGCAGCACATGCCGCGCACGATGAGGTCGACCTTCACGCCGGCGATCGAGGCCCGGTAGAGCGCGCGGATGACCTTCGGATCGGTGACGGCGTTGACCTTGATGACGATTTGCGCCGGTGCGCCCGCCGCCGCGCGACCGGTCTCGGCGGAGATCAGGTCCAGCAGGGTTTTTTTAAGGGTGAACGGCGCGCGCAGCAGGCGCTTCATGCGCAGCACCTTGCCCATGCCGGTGAGTTCGCTGAAGAGCCGGTGGACGTCCTCGCAGAGGGCTTCGTCGGACGTGAGCAGGCTGTAGTCGGTATACAGGCGTGCATTGCCGGTGTGGTAATTGCCGGTACCCAGGTGGGCATAGCGCACCAGCTGGCCGTTCTCGCGGCGCTGCACCAGCATCATCTTGGCGTGGGTTTTCACCCCTACCACGCCGTAGATCACGATGGCGCCGGCAGTCTGCAGGCGCGATGCCAGAGACAGGTTCGATTCCTCGTCGAAGCGCGCGCGCAGTTCCACCACGGCGGTCACTTCCTTGCCGGCACGTGCCGCTTCCACCAGCGCATCGACGATTTCCGACGTGGCGCCGCTGCGGTACAGCGTCTGCTTGATGGTCAGCACCTGCGGATCCATCGCCGCCTGGCGCAGCAGGTCCACCACGGGGGTGAACGACTCGTAGGGATGCAGCAGCAGGATGTCGTGGGCGGCGATCGCCTGGAAGATGTCCGCGCCGGCACGCAGCGATTTCGGTAGCGAGGGCACGAAGGTCGGATACTGCAGGCGGGCGAACTCAGGCAGCGCTGCGATGGAGAACAGACGCGCCAGGTTCACCGGGCCGTTCACCTCGTAGAGCTCATCCGGGCCCAGCGCGAACTGCTTGAGCAGGTAGTCGATCAGTGGCCGGGGGCAATTGTCGGCGACTTCCAGGCGTACGGCGTCGCCGAAGCGGCGCGATGAAAGCTCACCGCGCAGCGCGCGGGCGAGGTCGTCCACTTCGTCGGCATCGATGGAGAGGTCGGCATTTCGGGTAAGGCGGAATTGATAGCAGCCGAGCACCTTCATGCCCGGAAACAGTTCCTCGGCATGGGCGTGGATGATCGAGGAGAGCAGGATGAAGTTGTCGCCATCGACGTTGACCTCGTCGGGCAGCTTGATGATGCGCGGCAGGATGCGTGGCGCCGGGACGATGGCCAGGCCCGAATCACGGCCGAAGGCGTCCACGCCTTCCAGCTCGACGATGAAGTTGAGGCTCTTGTTGACCAGACGCGGGAACGGGTGGGTGGGATCCAGCCCGATCGGCGTCACCAGCGGAGCCACTTCCTGGCGGAAGAAACGGCGCACCCAAAGCTTCTGCTTGTTGGTCCACTGCGCGCGGCGGACGATGCGGATCTTGCGCTCGGCCAGCGCCGGCATGATCTGCTCGGTCAGTATGCGGTACTGGCGCTCGATCACCTTGTGCGCCAGTTCGGAAATCTCCGCCAGCGCCCGCTTGGGACTGATGCCGTCGGCGCCGATCAATTCGTGGTCGAAGGCGATCTGCTGCTTCAGGCCCGCCACGCGGATCTCGAAGAACTCGTCCATGTTGCTGGAGAAGATCAAGAGGAATTTCAGTCGTTCGAGCAGCGGCTTGGATTCGTCCACCGCCTGTTCGAGCACGCGGATATTGAACTGCAGTTGCGACAGCTCGCGATGGATGTAGAGCTCAGGTTGGGACAGGTCCACCGGCGCCGCTGCGGGCGCGGACGCTGCTACTGGCTCTGACGCGGCTGCCGGTTTCCCCGCCACTGGCGCGGGCGGGGCGTCCATGTCGGGCGTGGTCTGGGTAGCTGGATTCAAGCGACGCTCCGGTCCTTTGGTCACTGATCACCTTAAGGCATGCTGGCTGACGGATTTGTGACACGGCGAGCTAGCCCTCTAGGCGAGCTAGCCCTCTAGAATAGACCTCTTTAGGCCTTACGCGCCTCGCGCGCGTCAAGCCTGGCCTGCCGCCAGTTCAGCAGCGGCGTCACCGTTACCCCGTGCAGCACGATGCTTGCCACCACCACGGTGATGGCAAGGTCTGCGATCCGCCCCGCGGCCGGCTCCTGCAAGCCGTGGGTGAGGGCGTAGGCAAGGTAGTTGACGCTGCCGATGCCGCGGATGCCCAGCCAGCCGAACAGCAGGCGCCGTGGCCCGGGCGCGCCCGAGCCCATCGTGGCGATCCACACCGCTACCGGACGGATGACCACGAACAAAGCCAGGGCCAGGCCGAGGCCGACCAGATCGATCCGAAGCGCCAGCGCCGCGCCGAGAAGGAATACCAGGCCGGCGGCGATCAGGCGTTCCACCGTATCGCCGAAACTGAGCGCGTCGCTTACCACCCACCCCACCGATTCGGCGGGATCGCCTGCGTCCTGGACGTGCCGGCGATTGGGGTTGACCAACACTTCGGCTGGGGGATGGTCGTCATCGTCATTTTGCGTTGAGGCGTGCGGATGGCGTGCCACCACGTACAACTCAGCACGCCGCAGGCCGACGCCTGCGGCGAAGGCCGCCAGGAACCCCGACGCCGAGACGGACTGTGCCGCGGCGTAGGAAAGCGCCATCAGGGCCAGGGCGAGGAAATCGTTGGGGGCAATGTCCTTTTGCGAGCTCTTCAGCCGGACGCCGATGAGACCCACGCACCAGCCGATGGCAAACCCGATCGCGACGCCGGCGAGCAGCCCCCACAGCACATCCACCGCAAGCCAGCGTGCCCAGGGACTGGACCCACCAGGGGCAAGCAGGGCCATGGCCAACAGCAGCACAGGCATGGCGGAACCGTCGTTCAGGCCCGCCTCGCCCGACAGCGACACCCGGAGGTTGTCGTCGTCGCTGGCGTCGTCCACCGAGATCAGGCTGGCCAGCACCGGGTCGGTGGGCGCCAGGATGGCGGCCAGTGCCAGTGCCAGCGGCCAGGGAAATCCAAGCCACGCATGGACCAGCCATGCCAACCCCGCCACCGTCAGCACCATGGCCGGGAAGGCCAGGCGCCAGGCCAGGCGCCAGCCGATATCACTAAAGGGCAGGCGCAACTTCAAGCCGGTGATGAACAGCGACGCAACCAGCGCCATCTCGGTGACATGGCCCAGCCACGTCACATGGCCGGAGATATCGACGCGGATGATATCCAGCCCCCAGGGTCCGGCGATGATGCCTGCCGCCAGGAACAGCCCGAACGAGGTGATGGGGCCACGCTGGATCAGGCCCGAGGCAAGTGACATGGCCAGGAGCAGGACGCCAACGGCAGCCGTCCAGCCGAGGAAGTCCATGATGCGGCCCTTATGCAGGATGGTTGGACCGATCTTTCACGCCTGGGCATGAAACTTAGGCAAAGAACCTCAGCCTGCGAAAACGGGCTCGGGCTCCAACTGGACGCCGAACCGCGTCGCCACGGCCGCCTGCACTTTCCGCGCGAAGGCCAGCAACTGCGGCCCCGATGCCTTGCCATGGTTCACCAGCACAAGGGCGTGCCGTCCGGAAATGCCTGCGTCACCGTCGCGGTGGCCCTTCAGGCCAGCCGCCTCGATCAGCCATGCAGCGGAGAGCTTTGCCGTGCCACCGGCATGCGGCCACGACGGCAGGCCCGGATGGGCCAACTGCAACGCGTGCGCCTGTGCGGCGCTGACGATCGGATTCTTGAAGAAGCTGCCGGCATTGCCGATGACGGCTGGGTCCGGGAGCTTGCGCGAGCGAAGCCGCACGACTGCTTCGGCAATATGGAAGGGTGCGGGTTTTTCCACCCCCATGGCGGTGAGTTCCTCGCCGATCCCGGCGTAGTCCAGTCGCAGCCGCGGCGTGCGGGGCAGGGCGAAGGTCACCGCGACGATGATCCAGCGATCGGGCTGGTGCTTCATGGTTGAATTGCGATACGAGAACGCGCATGCATGGCGGTCGAGTGTCACGAACGCCCTGGCCTGCCTGTCGTAGGCCTCGACGCTGTCGATGAATTCGCCCACTTCCACGCCATAGGCGCCGATATTCTGGATCGGCGCGGCGCCCACGGTGCCCGGGATCATGATCAGGTTTTCGAGTCCTGCGTAGCCCTTGCCCAGCGACCAGCGCACGAAATCGTCCCAGCGTTCGCCCGCCGCCACGCGCAACAACACGTGGTCGTCGCGCTCGAACACCTCCACGCCCTGCGTTGCCATCACCAGCACCGTGCCGCGGTAGTCGCCGGTGAACAACACATTGCTGCCTTCGCCCAATACGAAAACCGGTCCTTCCGCGACGGCGGGATAGGCCAGGACCTCCGGAAGCTTCGTCGGATCGCGCACTTCCACCAGCAGGTTGGCGCGGGCGTCCACGCGAAGCGTGTTGCGGCCGGCCAGGGTGGCGTTGCTGGCCAGGGCGAATCCGCCAAGGTCGGTCAGCGGCTCGATCATGCCGGGTTCCCCTGGCGGCGGATTTCCTCGACGCATTCGCCGATGAGCGAAGGGCCGCGGTAGACCATCCCTGAATACAATTGGATAAGGCTGGCACCGGCGGCGATTTTCTCCGCCGCCTGGGCGCCTTCGGTGATGCCGCCGACGCCGACGATGGCGATTCGTCCACCCAGGCGCTCGCGCATGGCTTGAAGGACGGCGGTGGACCTGGCAAAGAGCGGTGCACCGGAGAGACCGCCCGCTTCCTGGGCGTGCTCGCCGTCGATGCCTTCGCGCGATACCGTGGTGTTGGTGCAGATCACCCCGTCGATGCCGCTGGCCAGCAGCACCTGGGCCATGCCGTCGAGTTCGGCGTCGGTGAGGTCGGGCGCGATCTTCAGCAGCATCGGTTTGCGCTTGCCGGTGGACGCCAGGCGCTCTTGCGTTTCGCGCAGATCGCCGATGAAACCGCGCAGGGTTTCTTCGTCCTGGAGGTCGCGCAGGCCCCGGGTATTGGGCGAGGAAATATTCACCGTGATATACGATGCCAGCGGCCATGCCCGCTCAAGGCACAGCAGGTAGTCGTCAACGGAGCGCTCGTTGGGCGTGTCCTTGTTCTTGCCGATATTGATGCCCAGCACGCCGCGGTAGGTGGATTTGGCGACGTTGCGCACCAGTGCATCGATGCCGTCGTTGTTGAAGCCCATGCGGTTGATCACCGCTTCATGCGCGGGCAGGCGGAACATGCGTGGACGGGGATTGCCTTCCTGCGGGCGTGGCGTGACGGTACCGATTTCGATGAAGCCGAAGCCCAGCGCACCGAGCGCATCGATATGGTCGCCGTTCTTGTCCAGGCCCGCCGCC
>NZ_DATHFX010000111.1:0-4701 GCF_035317885.1 Pinirhizobacter sp. | reverse complement strand
AGTTCGTCCGGCGAGGCCTGTTCGGCGAGGTTGTCGGCGATCTGGGTGATGCCAGTGCGGTCGAAGGCGCAGGGTCGTTTCTGCGCGTGGCGGCGCCGGGCGGAATCGATCAGCACCCGGCGCATGGCGCGGGCGGCCAGGCCGATCAAATGCCCGCGGTCGGCCACTTCCGGCAGCTTGCCGCCGTGGAAAAGCCTAAGGTAGGCCTCGTTGACGAGCTCGGTGGGGTTCATCGTGCAGTCGCCGCGCTCGTGGCGCAGCTGGGCCCGGGCCAGCCGGCGCAGGCTGCCGTACATCCGGCGCATCAGTTCGTCCATGGCCGCCGGCTCGCCGATCTCGGCCAGCCGCAGCAATTGGGTCACTTCGCCCGGCTGCGCGGCCGCCGGCGCTATGACGTTTTCGCCCATCTGCATGTCGTTTTCCCCCTGCCGGGAAAAGGTTACTCCAAGCCCGTGACGCTGTCTGTCGTCTTTTCCCGCCCCTTTGCGCATCCCCCATTAGGACCTGGCGTGAGCGCCGAGGTCCCCAACTCGGGGGGAGGGCAGTCCGGAATCTTGCGGATTGACCCCAGTCACGCCCACCCCGACAATGTGTGACGTAGCTCACATTTTCTTCAGGGGGAATCTTGTGAAGCAATTACTTATCTATGACCGTCCGCGGGAGTTGAACCGCGTGGCGCACCGCCAGCTGCGCTTGTCGCCGGCCCCGGTAGGCTTCGCGTTCGCCCGCGCGGTGAACTCCGTACCGCTGGTGGTGGCCGAATTCCAGCGGGCGAGCCTGGACTATCCGATTGTCTTCGCCGGCGCCCCGGGTGCCGAGCAACCGGCCGTGCTGCTTGGCCTGGCCCAGGGCGACAACCTGTTCGTCGGCGACGACGGCAACTGGGCGGTCGATGCCTACCTGCCGGCCTTCATCCGCCGCTACCCGTTCGTGCTGGCCGAGAAGGACGGGGGCGAGGATTTCACCGTCTGCATCGATGAGGCCTTTGCAGGCCTGGGCACCGAGGAAGGCGCGCACCTGTTCAATGCCGATGGCACTGAATCCACGGTGCTGGCCCACGCGGTGAAGTTCCTTACCGATTTCCAGGCCAGCCTGAAGCAGACGCGCGCCTTTACCGGGCGCCTGCGCGATCTGGGCCTGCTCCAGGCTCGCACGCTGCACGTGCAGACCGCCTCGGGCAAGTCCAGCATGCTGGATGGTTTCCAGGTGGTCGACGCCACGCGCCTGGCGGCGCTGAAGGGCAAGCCGTTGCAGGCGCTGCACGCCAGCGGTGACCTGTCAGCCATCCATGCCCACCTGTCGTCGCTGCAGAACGTCCAGCGGCTTTCAGCGCGACTGGATCGCCGGCAGCCGGCCAGCAACACGATCAACTGAAGTGTCCGGCGCCCCACGAGGGGCGCCTTCGATATACGTGCGGACGGGGCATTTCCCGTCAACCGGCGCCCGGGCAAACCCCGCGGCGCCAACAGGGGATCTACGGATATGTCCAGTTCGTCATCGCACGTCGCCCGCAAGGGCGCTTCCTTGCAGCTGCGCGAAGGCCAGGCCACCGGCATCGGCTCGCATCCACTGCGGAAGCTCTCGGTAGCCCTGGCCAGCGCGCTCAGCCTGGGCGCACCAGCGGCGTGGGCGGCATCGACGGTGACGGTCTCGGCGAACAGGTTGCCCGGTACCACCAACATCACCCAGACCAACGCGACCACCATCGACGTCAGCACGGTGGCGAAGAACGGCAGCAAGACCGCCTTCAACACCTTCAAGGACTTCACCGTCGGCGGCGGCGACAAGGTGAACCTGCACTTGCCCACCGGTAGCGAGAACCTGGTGAACCTGGTGGACAACCAGGCCGTGGTGAACGGCACGGTCAGCAGCTTCCTGGGCAGCACCGAAGGCGCGGGTCGGGTGTTCTTTGCCGACGCCAACGGCTTCGTGCTGGGTACCACCGGCGTGATCAATGCCGGCGCGCTGGCCATTGCCACGCCCAGCCAGGCCACCATGGCCAAGCTCAACGCCGAAGGCGCCAACGGCGGCGGCTCGGTGACCGACAGCCTGCTCAACGGTTCGATCGACCACGGCGCTGCCGATGTCAGCCTGAAGGGCACGATCAACACCACCTCCGGCGTGCGCGTGCAGGCGCGTGCGATCGATGCCTCGGGCACGGTGTTCGTCACCGGCGGCGCCAATGGCACGGGCCTGGCGGCGGTGAACGTGGGCGAAGACGGCGCCATCACGGTGGTCGCGGACGACAAGGGCATCCACCTGGATGCCGCCACGATCGATGTGTCGGGCACGTTGAAGTCGGCCGACAGCAGCAACAACGCGGTATCGGACATCACCCTGACGGCCGATGCCGAAGACACCGTACTGTCGGGCCAGTCCACCGCGACCACCGGCATCACGGTGTCGGGCACGATCACCGGCAAGAACGTCACGCTGTCGGCCAATAGCCGCTCCACCGCGGACTATTCCGACCTGAACCAGGCGATCAACACCCTCGGCAGCCTGCTGCCGTCGGGCGTGGTGAACATCGGCCTGCCGGCGCTGCCTTTCGGCGTGGTTGCCTCCAACGCCACCGCCAAGGTACAGGTGCAGTCGGGCGCGCATATCAACGCCACGGGCGATGTCACCGTGCAGGCGTTGTCGCAGTCGAAGTCCGCCACCTCGGCGCTCAACAGCGTGGGCTCGAGCCCCGTGCTGGCTGCGGCGATCTACGGTGAAGTGCGCGGCACCACCGAGGCCTCCGTGGCCGGCGGCGCGAGCATCAACGCCTCGGGCAACGTCACCATCAAGGCATTGCACGGTTCGGACCTGGATATTTCCTCGGAAGTTTCCGGTGACAAGGCCGTTGCCGTCTCGGCGGTGGTGGGCAATGTCATCGTGAATACCCAGGCCACCATCGCTTCGGGCGCCAGCATCACCGGCCAGGACGTTAGCGTGCTGGCACGCAATAGCGGCAGCTACGAGATCGAATCGAAGGTGGAGGCTACCGGCAACAGTCCGGTGGGCGCCAACGCCGCGCTGCTGTTCGTCGATACCAACGCCCAGGCCGAAAGCGATGCGAACCTTGGCAGCGTCGCCAATCCGATCAAGTCGCTGACCGTAGTGAGCGGTTCGACCACCGAAAAGATGTCCGTGTCCACGGAAACCTCCGTCGGTACCGAAGCGGAGGACACCGATCCGAAAGAGGTCGTCTCTTCCGGCGGCGACGGCCTGGTTGCCTGGCTCGAAGGCAAGCTCGGCGACTACTTCCTGAAAGCCGATGCCGAAGTTGGCAAGCAGGAAGGCGAAACACCCGTAAGCACCACGCCCGAAGGCGAAGACGCCGACAAGAACAAGAGCTACGTTCGCGGTGGGCTGGGCTTGTCGCTGATCGACGCCGACCAGGGCTCGCACGCGGCCATCGGTCCCAATGCAGCTGTGGTGGCATCGGGCAATGTAGCCGTGCAGTCGCTGATCGAAAGCAAGGGTACGCAAACCAGCGCCACCACCGAAACCGAGTCCGGCGACGACAACAGCGCCAATGTGTCGGGAAGCCTGGCCATCGACGTCACGCTGGTGCACAACGACGGCTCGGCCACCATCGGCAGCAACGCCAACATCACCGCGCTGAACATCGGCGTGGGCAGCGAAGTGACCGTGCCTTGGGACCTGCCCAGCACCTCGGGCCTGGATGACTTTGCCAATATCCCTGAGTTCCTGAGCACCATTTACGACGACCTGAAGGCCAACGGCGCGCCGCTGGCCGCCAGCTACGTCAACGCCACCTCCAAGACCGACAAGGTCGGTATTGCCGGCGCGGTGAACTACTTCCAGCTCGGCAACGACAACACCGCCTGGGTGGGCAGCGGCGCATCGCTGCATGCCACGGCCAACACCGATGCCGCGTGGACGGCGACGGCCACGTTCGGCAGCGATGCCGAAGGCACCGCCATCGATGATGCATCCCTGGCATGGTCGCACTCGCTCGGCGTTACCGCCGACACCACGGTGCAGACCATCGACATCGCCGGCAACTTCGACCTGCTGAAGGTGCAGGGCACCGAGGGCAGCGGCACCGACGCCAGTTCCGTCGGCGGCGGCGTGAACCTGGTGAACTACAGCGACAACACCACCGCCGGTATCGGCGACGCGGCCACCATCCAGGCCGCCGCGGTGAACGTGGAAGCCAACGACACCCAGCAGATGGTGGTGGTGACGCCGTCGGCCGGTCGTGGTTCGGGCATTTCCGGCAACGTCATCTTCGCCATGGCGAACATCGACAACGCCACGCATGCGTCCATCGCCAATACCGCCAAGGTGACTGCCGGCAGCGTAGCTGTCGATGCCCATCAGGGCGTGGGCGTGTGGTCGATCGCCGGCGCCATCGCCCAGGGCACCAGCGTTGGCGTGGGCGTGGGCATCGCCATCAACAACCTCACCACCGATACCCAGGCCTACATCGGCGACAACAGCGCCGATGGCAGCCTGGCCGAACCGGGCGCGGCGGCGGCTTCAGCGCGGCCGACGGCCGGCATCCACGCCGACAGCGTGGAAGTTACCGCCTCCACCGACGGACGCAGTGGCGCCATCGCCATCGCTGGCGCCCAGGCCAAGGGCGAAGAGCCCGCGTCGGGCGGCACGGGTGGGACCGGCGGTACCGGCGGTACCGGTGGAACGGGCGGTAGCGGCAGCACCAGTACCGACGACACCCCTGAGTCGCTC
>NZ_DATHFX010000110.1:0-15554 GCF_035317885.1 Pinirhizobacter sp. | reverse complement strand
CGCGCATCGCCTCCGGCTTTCTCGATGGCGTCCTGCATGGCCAGCGCGTTCATCACCGTGGCCAGCATGCCCATGTGATCGCCCGTGACGCGGTCCATGCCGGCCTTGGCCAGGCCGGCGCCGCGGAAGATATTCCCACCGCCGATAACCACGCCCACCTGCACGCCGGCGCGCTGCACTTCGATGATCTCGCGGGCCAGGCCGCCGATGACCTTCGGGTCGATGCCGTAGTCTTCGGCGCCCATCAACGCTTCACCGGAAAGCTTGAGCAGGATGCGGCGGTGCTTCACTTCATTGCCCATGGTGTACTCCGGTGTTGATCGTGGTGATTGTAGCGTGAGGTGCATGCGGTGGTCCGCCAAAAAAAAAGCCGCGACATGCGCGGCCCTTTTTCATTCAGCGTGGCGTGCCATTAACCCTGCATCGCCTTCGCAACTTCGGCCAGGTAGTCTTCCTGGACTTTCTCGATGCCTTCGCCGACGCCAAGGCGCACCACGGTAACCACATCGGCGCCTTCTTTCTTCAGCGCCTCGCCCACCGTGATGTTGGTGTCGAGCACGTACGGCTGACCCACCAGCGTGACATCGGAAATGATCTTGTTGATCTTGCCCGAGATGATCTTCTCGAGGATTTCAGCCGGCTTGGCCTTGTCCTTGTCGGTCATCTGGCTGAGGGCGATTTCCTTTTCCTTGGCCACGAACTCAGCCGGGACATCGCTGGGCTTGATATGCGCGGGGTTCATCGCCGCCACGTGCATGGCGATGCCCTTGGCGAGGTCATCCGAACCACCCTTCAGTGCCACGATCACGCCGATGCGGCCGCCGTGCGAATACGTGGCCAGCGGGCCATCGGCCTTGACCTGCACCATGCGGCGCAGCTCGATCTTCTCACCGATGGTTGCGATCTGTGTTTTTACCGCTTCTTCCACGGTGCCGCCGGCGGGGTAGGCCGCGCTGTTAAGGGCGGCGATGTCGGTCGAGCCGGACTTCAGCGCGACATCGGCGATCTCCTGGGAGAAGGTGATGAAGTTCGGGGCCTTGGCGACGAAGTCTGTCTCGCTGTTGACTTCGACCAGCACGGCTTTGCCGTTGCCCTGCGCAGCGACGACGCGGCCGTCGGCGGCGACGCGGTCGGCCTTCTTGTCGGCCTTGGCCAGGCCGTTCTTGCGGAGCCACTCGATGGAGACGTCGATGTCCCCGTTGTTCTCGACGAGTGCCTTCTTGCACTCCATCATGCCGGCGCCGGAACGCTCGCGCAGTTCCTTCACCATCTGTGCGGAAATCTGGGTCACGGGAAAATCCTCTTGGGAGATGCTTTCGCTGCGCGGAGCGGCCGGTGGGGGCCGCCCCGCGCGCGGGTAGTGCTTATCTATCAGGCGCTGGCGCCGTCGCGCGGACCACGGCCGCCGTCACGCGGCGCACCCTTGCGGGCCGGGCCACGGTCGTTGCGGTCGCCGCGGTCGTTGCGGCGCGGGGCGGGCTTGCGGTCTTCCTTGGCCACCGGGTTGCCTTCCTCGTCGAGCTCGACGAAGTCGTTGGCGTCGCCCTGGCCGGCGTTCGGCGCTGCAGCCTTGCCTTCCAGGATGGCGTCGGCAGCGGCGCGGGCGTACAGCTGGATGGCGCGGATGGCGTCGTCGTTACCCGGGATGGCGTAGTCGACCAGGTTGGGATCGTAGTTGGTGTCGACGACGGCGATCACCGGGATGCCGAGCTTCTTGGCTTCCTGCACGGCAATGTCTTCGTGGCCGATGTCGATCACGAACAGGGCGTCCGGCAGGCGGTTCATGTCCTTGATGCCGCCCAGCGAGTTCTGCAGCTTGTCGCGCTCGCGGCGGCGGGCCAGCACTTCGTGCTTGACCAGCTTCTCGAACGAACCGTCGGTTTCGGCCGCTTCCAGTTCCTTCAGGCGGGCCACCGACTGCTTGACCGTGCGGAAGTTGGTGAGCATGCCGCCGAGCCAGCGGGCGGTGACGAAGGGCTGGCCGGCGCGGGCGGCCTCTTCGGCCAGCGTCTCGCGCGCCGAGCGCTTGGTGCCGACGAAAAGGATGGTGCCGCGCTTCTGGGCCAGGCCCGAAAGGTAGTTCATCGCGTCGGTGAAGAGCGGGAGGGTCTTCTCGAGGTTGATGATGTGGATCTTGCCGCGGGCGCCGAAGATATACGGGGCCATCTTCGGATTCCAGTAACGGGTCTGGTGGCCGAAGTGGACGCCGGCTTCGAGCATCTGGCGCATGGTGACCTGGGGCATTTCGTTTATTCCTTTGAAGCTCGATCGATAAGGATCGAAGGGGGTTGGGACCTCCACGTGCCCCCGGTTTCGACCGCGGTGCCTCCGGTGGGAGGCGCCAGCGGCACCCCGAAAACGGTGCCGGCACGTGTGTGGCGTTGGGTTGCGGCCTGCGCCGCCGATGGCAGCGCCGCGGACCATTGGGGCGTCCGGGCGGTTACAATCGTGTTTCGCCATGCGCTCGCGGGCCCGTTTCACGGGTGTCGGGCGACGCGCATAACTCGCTGATTATAGCTCGACGGCGTTATCCGCAGCAAGTTGCTGGAAATGCCTTCCTGTAGGCCACATCTGGGTTCATTATGGCAGTCATCCCCAAAACCCCCGAAGAAATCCAGGCCATGCGTGTGGCTGGCGCCCTTGCCGCCGACGTCCTGGCCATGCTCAAGGAGCACGTCAGGCCCGGTGTGAGCACCGAACACCTGGACCGCCTGGCCCACGACTACATCGTGGACGTGCAAAAGGCGATTCCGGCCAATGTGGGCTACCGCGGCTTTCCCAAGACCGTCTGCACCTCGGTCAACCACGTGATCTGCCATGGCATTCCCACCGAATCGAAGGTCCTGAAGGACGGCGATATCGTCAATATCGACGTCACGGTGATCAAGGACGGCTGGCATGGCGATACCAGCCGGATGTATTTCGTCGGCGCCCCCGGCGTACTGGCCAGGCGGCTGGTGGACACCACCTACGAGGCCATGATGCTGGGCATCGGTGCGGTCAGGCCCGGTGCCACCCTGGGCGATGTCGGCGCGGCCATCCAGAAGCACGCGGAGGCCGCGGGTTTTTCCGTGGTCCGCGAGTACTGTGGGCACGGGATCGGAAAGGTCTATCACGACGAGCCCCAGGTGCTGCATTACGGCCGCAACGGCACGGGCCTGGAATTGAAACCCGGCATGACCTTTACCGTCGAGCCGATGATCAACGCCGGCAAGCCGCAGACCAAGCAACTGCCCGATGGCTGGACGGTAGTCACCAAGGACCACTCGCTTTCGGCCCAATGGGAGCACACGGTGGCCGTGACCGAATCGGGTTTCGAAATCCTCACCCCCTGGCCGGATGCCGCCTGACGCGACCCCCGTTCGAAAGAGCAGGGCAACTTGAGCTCCACGCTGACGAGGCCCCATGACCGCACCCGCGCTGCCGCCCTTGCCCCGTCTGCCGGCCGTGGTGCCGCGTTCAGGCGTGTCGCCGGAGGCGCGCAGGGCCCTGCGGCAGCTGCTGGGCGATACCGAACGGGCGATCGCCACCGCCTTCGATGAGGGCGGTGACGCCACGGCGCTGTCCCGGCGCCGCAGCGAGGCGATCGACAAGGTCGTGGTGCATGCGTGGAAGGCCTGCCTGGGCGATCTTGCCGCCGCGGCGTTGTTCGCCGTAGGCGGTTACGGCCGCGGCCTGCTGTTCCCCCGTTCGGACGTGGACCTCCTGGCCATCGTCGGGGAAACCTCGCCGCCCTTGTACCGGGCGCTGGAGAATTTCTTCGCCTGCCTGTGGGACATCGGCATCAAGCCCGGTCATGCCGTGCGCGAGATCGACGAATGCCGGGCGCTGGCAATGCAGGACGCCAGCGTCTTCACCAGCCTGATCGACGCCCGCCGCCTGGTGGGCCAGCCCATCCTGGAAACCCGCTTGCGCGGCATCCTTGAAGATCCCGCCGTATGGCCGCCGCGCGAATACCTGGCGGTGCGCCTGCGCGAGCGTGATGCCCGCCACGCGCGCTTCGACGATACCGCGCACAACCTCGAACCCAACCTCAAGGATGGCCCCGGCGGCCTGCGCTCGCTCGACGCCATGCGCTGGCTGGGCCGCCGCCTGGCCAATGCGCCGGATTTCGCCGCCATGGTCCAGGAAGGGCTCCTGGACCCTGTGGAATGCGACGCGCTGCTCCGCGCGGAGCAAACCCTCCGCCGCTACCGGTTTGCCCTGCACCTGGAGGCCGGTCGCGCCGAGGAGCGCCTGCTTTTCGACTACCAGCGGGCGATCGCCGCGCGATTGGGGTTCGAGGACGAACACGAAAAGAACCTCGGCGTCGAACAGTTCATGCAGGGCTATTACCGTGCCGCCAGCACCATCGAACGGGCTGGCGTGCAGGTGGTGGAGCGATTCGAGGAAATGCTGGAGCCCGCGATCGAACCCAGCGCGGTAGGGCAGGATTACGTGCGCTTCGGCAATCGACTGGCCTTGCGTGACGCGGAGCTTTTCGTCGGGCATCCGGCGGCACTGGTGGATATCTTCATAGCGCGCCTGGACGAGCCGGGCATCACCGGCTTCACCGCCCAGACCATGCGGCGCATCCAGCACGCCGTATCGCTTCACGATGGCAAGCTGGCCGACGATCCTTCGGTACTCTCCAGCTTCCTGCGGCTCCTGCGCCGCGGCGCGCCGGCGGTGGAGGCCCTGTGGCGGATGAACCGCTACGGCCTGCTCGCCGCCATCATCCCGGCCTTCGGCGCGATTGTCGGCCGCATGCAATACGACCTCTTCCACATGTTCACCGTGGACGAACACACCTTGCGCGTGCTGCGCAATGTTGCCCGCTTCGCCGATCCGGGCTCACATGGCGAATTCCCCCTGGCCGTGGAGATCTGGCCGACCCTCGACAAGCCCGAACTGCTGTTGCTGGCCGCCCTGTTCCACGACATCGCCAAGGGCCGCGGCGGCGATCACTCGGTGCTGGGCGAGGAAGAAGCCCATGCCTTCGGCAAGCGGCTGGGCCTGCCGGCGGAAGACATCGCGCTGGTGGGCTGGCTGGTCCGCTGGCACCTGTTGATGAGTACCACCGCGCAGCGCCAGGACATCACGGACGCCGAGGTGGTGCAGCGCTTCGCAGGCCTGGTGGGCGACTGGGAGCACCTGGACAACCTCTACCTGCTGACCATCGCCGACATCATCGGCACCAGCCCGAAGCTGTGGAACGCGTGGAAGGACCGCCTGATGGCCGATCTCTACACCACCGCGCGCTATGCGCTGCGCAGCGACCAGGCGCAGAGCCAGCGCGCCGATGCCCGCGCCCGCGACTGCCGCGATCGCGCACTGGCGATGCTGGTGTCGCCGGATGTGGGCGCGGCCGCGGTGGAAAGGGTCTGGTCCGATTTCCCCGAGCTCTCCTTCCTGCGCCACCGGCCCGAGCAGATCGCCTGGCAAACGGCTGCGATCATGCGCGCCGGCAAGGTGCGGCCGGTGGTGGAAGTCCATCCGTTTTCCGTTCGCGGCAGCACGGAGCTGTTTCTTTACGCGCCCGATCGCGACGGACTTTTCGCAACCGTCACGGCCGTCCTGGACCGCTTGCGTTTCTCCGTGGTCGAGGCGCGGATCCTTTCCTCGCCCGCCGGCATGGCGCTGGATACCTTCCTGTTGCTTGAATCCGATTCCCAGGCACCGGCAAGCCTCCAGCGTGCCGAAGAATTGCGCACGCGCATGTGCAAGGCGCTCAGCGATACCCGCGTCGCACAACTTGCCAAGCGCGGCCTCTCGCGCCACCTGCGGCATTTCCAGATGGCGCCGCGCGTGGAATTTACCGACGCGGGCGAGCGCACGCAGCTGGCCTTCGTGTGCACCGACCGCCCGGGATTGCTTGCCGCGGTGGCGCAGGCCTTGGCCGAAGCGAAGGTTCGCGTGCATGATGCACGGATCGCCACCTTCGGCGAGCGCGTCGAAGACTTTTTCCAACTGACCGACCGTCACGACAAACCGCTGTCCGCCAACCGCAGGACGATCCTGCGCGAAGCCCTGCTGCGGCATGTCGGACATGCACCGAGGATTGAAGTACCCCATGCAGATGCAAACGCTTGAGACCCTGATCGACGACGCCTTCGAACGTCGCAACGAACTGGCCCAGACGGAAATCGATACGCACCTGCGCCCGGCGGTGGACCAGGTACTTGACCTGCTCGAATCCGGTGAACACCGGGTGGCCGAGCCCGACGGACAAGGAGGCTGGAAGGTCAATGCGTGGATCAAGAAGGCGGTGCTGTTGTATTTCCGCATCAACGGCAACCGGGTGATGGACGGCGGCGTGGCCGCTGCATTCGACAAGGTGCCGGTGCGCTTCGGCGGTGCGGACGAAACCACCTTCGGACAGGTCGGTGCACGGGTGGTGCCAGGGGCCATCGTGCGCCGCGGCGCGCACATCGCGCGCGACGCGGTGCTGATGCCCAGCTATACCAACATCGGCGCGTACGTCGGCGCCGGCAGCATGATCGATACCTGGGCCACGGTAGGTTCATGTGCGCAGATCGGCAAGGGTGTGCACCTTTCCGGCGGCGTGGGCATTGGCGGCGTGCTCGAACCGCTGCAGGCCAATCCCACCATTATCGAGGACAACTGCTTCATCGGCGCGCGATCGGAAGTGGTGGAGGGCGTGGTGGTGGAGAAGGGCAGCGTGATCGGCATGGGCGTGTTCCTGGGCCAGTCCACCCGCATTTACAACCGCGCCACCGGTGAGGTCAGCTATGGCCGTGTCCCCGCGGGCAGCGTGGTGGTTGCAGGCTCCCTGCCGGCGAAGGACGGCAGCCACAGCCTGTACGCCGCGGTCATCGTCAAGCAGGTGGACGAGAAGACCCGGGGCAAGACCGGCATCAACGAACTGCTGCGCGCAGGCGACGCCTGATGGCGGCGGTCATGCTTTACGGCCTGCCCAACTGCGATACCTGCAAGAAGGCGCGCAATTGGCTCGGCCGCTTCGAGGTGGAACATGCCTTCGTGGACTATCGCGCGCAGCCCGTGCCGGCAGCCACGCTCAAGGCGTGGGCCACTGAACTGGGCGGATGGGAGAAGCTGGTGAACAAGGCCAGCACCACCTGGCGCAACCTGCTGCCCCAGCGCAAAGACCCCCGCAGCGATCCTGAGTGGACCTTGCTGCTGAAGGAATACCCCGCATTGATCCGGCGGCCGGTGGTACTGCGCGAAGGCGAGCCGGTGACCGTGGGGTTCACCGACAACAGCTTCAAGAAACTTTTCGCCAAAGGCTAGCGATGCCTGTCATGCCCGATGTCCTGGACCTCACCTGCGAACTGATCCGCCGACCATCCGTGACACCGGGTGATGAAGGCTGCCAGGCGATGATTTCGGCAAGGCTCACCGCGGCCGGCTTCACCTGCCGGCACATGCGTTTCGGTGAGGTCGACAACCTCTGGGCCACGCATGGTAAGGGTGGGCCGGTGCTGGCATTCCTGGGCCATACCGACGTGGTTCCCCCGGGTCCCCATGGCGCCTGGGCCAGTCCACCGTTCGAACCGACCGTTCGCGATGGCGTGTTGCATGGCCGTGGAGCTGCGGACATGAAAGGCTCCGTTGCGGCGATGGTGGTGGCGCTGGAAGACTTCGTCCGCGCCCACCCGGATCACCCGGGCACGGTTGCGCTGCTGATCACCAGCGACGAGGAAGGCGTGGCGACCGATGGCGTCAAGCGCGTGGTGGAAACCTTCCAGGCCGAAGGCCTGCGCATCGACTACTGCGTCGTCGGCGAGCCGTCGGCGAAGGCGGCGCTGGGCGACCTCATCCGCGTCGGCCGGCGCGGATCGCTGTCCGGTACCGTGCGCGTACGCGGCGTGCAGGGCCACGTGGCCTATCCGGAAAAGGCCCTGAATCCCATCCATGCCTTCGCGCCCGCCCTGGCCGAACTTGCAGCCGAACACTGGGACAACGGCAACCAGGATTTTCCGCCCACCTCGTTCCAGGTTTCCAACCTCAACTCAGGTACCGGCGCCAACAACGTGATCCCCGGCGAACTGGTGGCGCTGGTGAATTTCCGTTATGGCACGGTGAGCGCCGCCGCCGACCTACAGGCTCGCGTTGAAGCCATCCTTGCCCGCCACGGTGTGGATGCGTCCATCGAGTGGTCTACGTCAGGGGCGCCGTTCCTGACGCCTGCCGGCGGCCGCCTGCGCGAGGTGGCCGTGGAGGCCTGCCGTGCCTTGCGCGGCGAAGCACCCGAACAGAGCACCGGCGGCGGCACGTCCGACGGCCGCTTCATAGCGCCGATGGGCGCGGAGGTGGTGGAAGTGGGGCCGGTGAACGCGACCATCCACAAGGTGGATGAATGCGTATCCATCGCCGACCTCGAACGCCTGCCCGGCCTCTACCGCGACATCATGCAGCGGATGTTTGCTTAAGGGTCAAGTTCAAGCGTGTGCGCCGCGGGTCCCGGAAGCAGTGGTGTTGCGCGCCCCTCCACCCAGTCGCGGTGGCCGCTGCCGTGGAAGGGCGACAGCGGATGGTCCGACTGTCCGCCGGGCATCTGCAGGTAACTGCTGCCCTCGTGGCCGGGCATGATGCCGAAGCGCTCCGAGGCGCCGAAGGCCGGCGCCTGCACGCGCGGCATGTCGCGGTCGCCGGGCAGCGGTTCGCGCGGCATGTCGATGAGCCTGGCCGCGAATGCGGGCAGTGCGCGCGAAAGCGGATGCACGATCGCCGCCGTATTCGCCTCGCCCCAGGTGCGAGCGGCAAGGCCGCCGGGCTGGCTGCCCAGGTCATCGACGACCTTCTGCGCGGCGGCCCGGAGCAGGTCGTTCCAGTCGGCATAACGCGGGTCAAGCAAGTTCGGCGGCTGTTGCTGCACCATCGCCCACACCGCGGCCTCCGTGCGGAGGTCATGGGGCCAGGCAAAGCCCGGGAAACGCCGGGCCACCCGCTCGACAAAGGGCGCAAGTACGGCGGCGCGCACGTTGTCGCGGAAGGCGCGCACCAGCCGGTAATCGACGTTGCCCACGTCCGCCCGTGCGCTCCATCGTTCGGTGAGTACGCGCAGCTGCGATAGCCCCGCGTCGTTACTGCGCGCAAGCGTCGCCTGCAACAGCTGTTGCCAGCGGGTGAGGAATACCGCGCGGTCGTCCAGCTGGATCGACAGCATGTCACCGGGCGCGAAGCTGGCGCGTGCGTCCAGGTCGTCGGCGATCTGTTGCGCGCGGGCGCCGACATCATGGCCGCCATCGCCCAGCATGGCGAGGTCGCGGCCTGCCACCACGCGGTTGTTGGCCGTCCACAGGCGGTCGCGACCGGTGATGCGGGGATAATCGCCCGGTGCGAGGAAACCCGTCCAGCCGGTGCCGGGCGCGGACCAGTCCGATGGCAGCAGCGCGTCATAATCCGAGCGCACGGGAATGCTGTTGCCGACGATGGTCCACGCCACGTGGCCCTGGGTATCGCCGAAGAGGGCATTTTGCGGGGGGATGCCGGCGAGCGGGGCGATGGCCAGCGCCGCGTCCACGTTCGCGGCCTGCTCCAGTTTCATCAACGCCATGTTGTAGGTGCGGGGCAACTGGCCGATCCACGACAACGCCAGCGGAGCGCCGTCGGTGTCCCGCGCGAGGATCGGACCGAAGCGGGTCTGGGCGACGTCCAGGTGGCGGTCTGCCGCCCCCTGCACATGGATCACTTCGTCGTAGTGGGTGACCTTCTCGCTGGGTACGCGTACCCAGTCGGCCCAGTCGCCGTAGCTGTTGGTGAAAGCCCACGCCACCTGGCCATTGGAGCCGGCGACGAGTGCCGGCGTGCCGGGCAGGGTGACGCCATTGAGGTCGCGCATGCCGCCCGGTGCGCTGGTGTCCGGGTAGCGCAATCGCGCGCGGAACCAGATGTCGGGTGTACGCAGGCCCAGGTGCATGTCGCCGGCGACGATCGCGGCCCCGGTACCTGTGAGCTTGCCCGACACCGCGAAGCTATTGCTGCCTGGCTTGCCCGCTTCAGGCGGTACGCTGGTTGCGGGCGCGGGAGGGACATCTGCATCGGCATGGCGCAAGTCCAGGTCCGTGCCTTCGGGCATATAGGCCGGCGGCGATGCCACGCCCTGCAGCGGCGATTCCCAGCGACCGTCGGGCGCGGTAAGGAAGCTCACGACCGCGCGCGGGAACGTTGCCCGTAACCGCGCCAGCGCCAATTCCCGCTCGTTCTCGCCGTTGGCGTTGAGATCCAGGTACATCGCCGCCGTGCTCAGCAGGCTGTCCTCGCTACGCCACGGCTCAGGTCTCTGGCGCAGCAGCAGGTATTCGAAGGGCGGTACGCGCAGCGCCGCAAGGCCGGCATTGACGCCATCGCGGTAGGCATCGAGCATCGCGCGTTCGTCTTCGGGAAGCTCCGCGAGCGCTGCTTCAGCGACGCTGCGCAGGCGATGCCGGCGGACGTCGAGATCCCGGTCGATAGCGCCGGCACCGACAAGCCCGGACAACTCACCCGCTGCCACCCGCCGTTGCAGGTCCATCTGGAAATAGCGCTCCTGCCCATGGACGAAGCCGAGCGCAAAGGCCACGTCGCGGCGATTGGCGCCTTCGACGGTGGCCGTGCCCAGGGCATCGCGGGTGATGGTGGTGCGCGCGCCAAGGCCCGCGACACGGCGATGGCCGTCGAGCTGCGGCAGGCTGCCGGACAGTTGCCACCAGCCGTAGCAGGCCACGCCTGCCACCAGCAGCAACACCAGTACGAGCAACCCGCCGACGACCTTCGGCCAGCGCCGTCGGCGGCGGGAGGCCTTGAGGGCGGGCAGGGCGGCGCCGCGATTCATGGCGCCTTGTCGAATACGGCGAGAATGCCGGCGTAGGGCTTGAGCATGAAGGCAGGCGCGCCGGCATAGCCCTCACCGTCGACATAAGCCTGCGAAATGGTGCCGTCCAGGAACAGGGCGTCGCGGCATTGCAGCCGGTCGCGGAACAGCCGGGCGAAGACGTGGAAATTCACCGGCGACTCGGACACGGCGAACACCACTTCATCGCCCGACACCGCGCACACGCCACTGCGCCATTTCATGCTTTCCGACGCATCGGTGAAGGCCGGGTTGACCGATCCGTCGATCAGCAGCATCGGCCCTGATTGCGTCGCCAGGCGAGGGGTGGGCAGCGCCGCCGACTTCCACGCCTCGCTGGTCATCACGTGGGCCTTGCCCTTTGCGTCGACGGCGAACACGCCGTTGGGCAGCAGGGAAAAATTCCCCGACGCCGGATTGCCGCGCGCCAGGTTCAGCGGCACGCGCTGGCGGCCGTCCTCGACGTAC
Source organism: Pinirhizobacter sp. (assembly GCF_035317885.1). Lineage (GTDB taxonomy): Bacteria > Pseudomonadota > Gammaproteobacteria > Xanthomonadales > Rhodanobacteraceae > Pinirhizobacter. The sequence goes on along the minus strand of NZ_DATHFX010000110.1, from coordinate 4,291 downwards.
AGCCCCAGCGGTGCAAACTTGTGATCGTAGATGCCCGCGTTGGTGGCAAAGGCCAGGTGCCGGCCACGGGATTGCCCCCAGGCCCTGAGCGACTCGATGTCGCCGAAGGGCTGGCCCGAGCCGTCCTTCCAGTGCAGTTCGAGCAAGTCATTTCGAAGGTCCACGCGGATGACGCGGAAACCCAAGTCCTCGAACACCATGCGCTGGCTTTGCAGGGCATGGGCGGCGGGAACGATGGCGAGCAGCACAAAAAGGCCCGCGACGAGACGGCGGGGCAGGCGTCGCGTCGACGCGGGGGGATTCGGGAACGTCATGAGCCTACTGTGGCGGCGCGCCCGGGCGGCTGGCAAGGGGGCGTTGTAAACTCGGCGTTTTCCGTGCCTGGCCAGACCATGCCCTATACCCCGATCGCTGCCACCTTGGGCTATGTGCTCTCCGCCGACGGCAAACGTGTGTTGCTGGTGCATCGCAACGCCCGCCCGGACGACCAGCACCTGGGCAAGTACAACGGCCTGGGCGGCAAGATGGAACTGAACGAGGACATCGCCGAATGCATGCGCCGCGAGATCGCCGAGGAAGCGGGCATCGAATGCACCTCGATGCAGTTGCGCGGCACCATCAACTGGCCCGGCTTCGGCAAACAGGGCGAGGACTGGCTTGGCTTCATCTTCCTGATCGACGGCTTCACCGGGCAGGCGTGGGGCGAGAACGAAGAAGGCACCCTGGAGTGGGTGCCCCTGGAATCGATCTACGACCTCCCCATGTGGGAAGGCGACCGGCATTTCCTGCCGCTGATCTTCGACGGTGATCCGCGTCCCTTCCATGGGGTGATGCCCTACAAGGATGGCCGCATGCAGAACTGGGCGTTCAGCCGATTCTAGTGCGTAGCAACTAGCCTGCCGGGCGCATGTCGTCCACCAGGTGGCTGCGTTCGAGTGCAGAGAGGGTCATCGACACCATCTCGCCCACGCGCAGGTCACGGTTCAAGGTGGGCTCGAAGATCTGCACCTTGTACTGACGTTCGATATCCATGCACAGCGATACCGCGGTGAGGGAATCTACCCCTAGGTCGCGCAGGCTCGATTCGGGCGTGACCACGGCGACATCGGTGCCAATGCCACGCGCGATCGTCGTGGCGATTTCGACTCCGAGCGCTGAGCGATCCATCAGCCGGTGGTCTCGATTCGTTCGACGCGGCGCAGGCCGCGGGGCAGCAGGCCGCCACGGCCCGCACGGTTGCCGCCGTATTCGACAAGGTCCGCCCAGCGCAAGGTGAGCTTGCGGGCGCCTGCGTAAAGGGTGACTTCGCCTTTTGATTCGGTGACCACCGCCACGCCGGCCACGCGCTCGTCGCCCGAGGAAAGCTTCGCCTTGGGAATTTCCACCAGCTTGTTGCCCTTGCCCTTGTCCAGTTCCGGCAACTCGGCTACCGAGAACATCAACAGGTGCCCTTCGGTGGTGACCACCACGATGCGGTCGCGTGAGGGATCGGCGCTGATCGCCGGCTGCAGCACGCGCGCACCGTCCGCCAGGCTGATGATCTGCTTGCCGGCCTTGTTGCGGCCGGTGAGGGCCTCGAAGCGGGTGACGAATCCGTAGCCGAAGTCGGTGGCCAGTACCAGGCGCGTGTCGTTGTCGCCGGCGACCACCGCGTCCATGCGCGCGCCCGCGGGCGGGCTGAAGCGGCCCGTGAGGGGCTCGCCGTTGCCGCGCGCGGAAGGCAGCGTGTGGGCCGGCGTGGAATAGCTGCGACCGGTGGAATCGATGAAGGCCACCTGTTGCGTGGTGCGTGCACGCACTGCGGCCAGGAGGCTGTCGCCTTCGCGGTAGGACAGGCCTTCGGCGTCGATGTCATGGCCCTTGGCGGCCCGTGCCCAGCCCTTGGCCGAGAGCACCACGGTGACCGGCTCGGACACGACCAGGGCGCTTTCGTCCAGCGCCTGCGCGGCGTTGCGCGACACCAGCGGCGAGCGGCGTTCGTCGCCGTGTTTTTCAGCGTCGTGGCGGAGTTCTTCCTTGATCAGGCCCTTGAGCTTCGCCGGCGACTTCAGCAGCACGTTGATGCGCGCGCGCTCTTCCTCGAGCTGGTCCGCCTCGGACGTGATCTTCATTTCCTCGAGCCGGGCCAGCTGGCGCAGGCGGGTCTCCAGGATGTAGTCGGCCTGCTCTTCGGAAAGGCGGAAGCGGGCCATCAAAACCGGCTTGGGCTCATCCTCGGTGCGGACGATGTGGATCACTTCGTCCAGGTTGAGGTAGGCGATGCGCAGGCCTTCGAGCAGGTGCAGCCGGCGCTCCACCTTGGCCAGGCGATGGTTCAGGCGCTTGGTGACGGTGTCGGTGCGGAAGCGCAGCCATTCGGCAAGGATCATCTTCAGATCCTTCACCTGCGGGCGACCGTCGAGGCCGATCATGTTGAGGTTGACGCGGAAGCTCTTCTCAAGGTCCGTGGTGGCGAAAAGGTGCGGCATCAGCTCGTCGGCGTCGATGCGCGAGGAACGCGGCACCAGCACCAGGCGGATCGGGTTCTCGTGGTCGGACTCGTCGCGCAGGTCCTCGATCATCGGCAGTTTCTTCGCGCGCATCTGCGCTGCGAGTTGCTCGAGGATCTTCGATGGCGATACCTGGTGCGGCAGCGCCGTGATCACGATGTTGTTTTCCTCGCGGCGGTAGATCGCCCGCGCGCGAAGGGAACCTGAGCCGGTCTGGTACATCGAGAGCAATTCGGCGCGCGGGGTGATGATCTCGGCAGGCGTGGGGTAATCCGGCGCCAGCACGTGCTCGCACAGGTCCGCCACCGTGGCGTCGGGATCGTCCAGCAGGCGGATGCAGGCGCTGGCCACTTCGCGCAGGTTGTGCGGCGGGATGTCGGTGGCCATGCCCACCGCGATGCCCATGGAACCATTGAGCAGCACATGCGGCACGCGCGCCGGAAGCCAGGACGGCTCGTCCATGGTGCCGTCGAAATTGGGTACCCATTCCACCGTGCCCTGGCCAAGCTCGGACAGCAGTACCTCGGCGATCGGGGTAAGGCGTGATTCGGTGTAGCGCATCGCGGCAAAGCTTTTCGGATCGTCCGGCGAGCCGAAGTTGCCCTGGCCGTCCACCAGCGGATAGCGGTAGGAGAACGGCTGGGCCATCAGCACCATGGCCTCGTAGCAGGCGCTATCGCCGTGCGGATGGAACTTGCCGATCACGTCACCGATGGTGCGGGCGGATTTCTTCGGCTTCGCCGTGGCGGCGAGGCCGAGCTCGCTCATGGCGTAGATGATGCGGCGCTGGACGGGCTTGAGCCCATCGCCCACGAAGGGAAGGGCGCGGTCCAGCACCACGTACATGGAGTAATCCAGGTACGCGCGCTCTGCATATTCGCGCAGCGGGATCTGTTCGTAATTGGCTTGCAGGGTCATCGGGGGCATGGCAATCCGTGATGCTCAAGCCACGAATGGTGCCATGCCTAAGTCTCAGGGGGTGAGCCCCGGGGTCAGAGTGAATACTCTGACCCCCAAAAGTCGGCCGGTTACGAGGCCTCGCCCTGCTTGGGCGGGGCGCCCCGGCCTTCCACGTGTCCCCCAAAGCCCAGCCGCATGGCCGACAACAGCCGCTCGGCGAAGGTGTGCTCCTGGCGCGAACGGAACCGCGCGTAGAGGGCGGAAGTGAGCACCTCGGCGGGCACCGCTTCCTCGATGGCGGCGTTGATCGTCCAGCGGCCTTCGCCGGAGTCGTCGACGAAGCCTGAGAACCCATCCAGCTGCGGAGCCTTGGCCAGGGCGCTGGCGCACAGGTCCAGCAGCCACGAGGACACCACGCTGCCGCGGCGCCACACCTCGGAAATGTCCGCCACGTCCAGCTCGAAACGGTCGTCCTCGGCCAGGGTGGCCTGGTCGCGGTTGCGCAGGATGTCGAAGCCTTCGGCGTAAGCCTGCATCAGCCCGTACTCGATACCGTTGTGGACCATCTTGACGAAGTGGCCCGAGCCCGCCGGGCCGGTATGCATGTAGCCCTGCTCCACGCGCGCATCGCGGCCCTCGCGGTCGACCGTCCTGGGGATGTCGCCGTTACCCGGGGCCAGCGTTGCGAAGATCGGGTCCAGGCGGTCCACCTGGGCCTTATCGCCACCGATCATCATGCAATAGCCGCGCTCCAGGCCCCAGACGCCGCCGGAGGTACCCACGTCGATGTAATCGATGCCTTTGGCCTTCAACTCCTTCGTGCGGCGGACATCGTCGCGGTAGAACGTGTTGCCGCCGTCGATCACGGTGTCGCCTTCGGAGAGCAATCCACCCAGCTGGGC
>NZ_DATHFX010000109.1:0-5045 GCF_035317885.1 Pinirhizobacter sp. | reverse complement strand
AAGTCGCGCGCGCTGCCATTGAGGTAGAGCTGCCCCCAGCCGAGGCCCAAGTCCTGGCTGACGGTCAGGTCGAAGCGGTTGCGCTCGCGGCCGATCTGCAACGTGTCCTCGCTACCGCGCGCCGCGCGATCGCGAAGGGTGACCGCATCGCGCCACGACACGAATCCTTCCGTGTTGTAACGATAGGCCGCCACGGCCAGATTCGTGCCACTGTCGAGGAAATTCTTGTTGTAGCCCAGGCGCACGCTGTGGCCCTGGGTGGCGCTGTGGCCCGGGGCTTGGTTGCGCGCATGGGTCACGTCCAACGATAACGCGCCCACGCCGGTGGCCAGCGCCGCGCCGCCGGTGAAGGCACGATAGCCATTGGCCACGGTCCCGCCGCCATAAAGCGTCCAGCGATTGGTAAGGCCGCGCTGCCAGGTCCCTTGCAGGAAGAACGGCTGCGACTTCAGATCCAGTTCCTGCACGCGACCGGACGCCAGGCTCCAGCGGTTCTGCCCGGGACGCAGCAACTGCGGCACGGCGGCAAAAGGCACGGTGAACTGGCGCACGCGCCCATCGGCCTCCGTCACGTCGACCACGAGGTCACCGCCATAGCCGGTGGGGAAAAGATCGCCGATGACGAACGGACCCGGCGCCACCGAGGTGTCATAAAGCACGTAGCCGTTCTGTCGGACCACCACGAGGGCATTGGTCTCGGCCACGCCGCGTACCACGGGCGCGTAGCCGCGCTGCGACTGCGGCAGCATGGTGTCGTCGGAGAACACACGCAGGCCGCGCATGCGCACGGACTCAAGCACCGTGCCATCTGTGAAGGTGTCACCGGCAATGAATTGCGCGCGGAGCTCCGGGATGTCGTGCTGCAGGAAGGTCGCCGTCGAGGTGTAGTCGCGTCCGCGCTGGCTGTTCCAGTTGAGGTTGCCCTGGTGGCGCAAGTGCCACGCCCCGAGATTGAACGACCCGTCCAGGCCAAGGTAGCCCGACGTGCTGGCACGTCCGGCGTACACGCTGCGATAGGTATTCGCGCTGTAGTCCAGGCGTGCGGCGGTGATGCCGGCATCCCACTGCGAGGGCGGCACATAGCCGCGCGCATCGCGCGACATATAGATCTGCGGCACCTGGACATCGAGCGATTGCTCACCGGCGTCGAAGGCCATGGTGGCACCCGGCACGAAATCACCGATCGGGGCACAGGTTTCTTCCGCAGTCAGCCGACGGCTCGCCGCGGCGCCGGGATCGGCTTCGAGCTTGTCAAGGTCAACGCCCCACAAGGCGACACGGTCGCGGTTGAAACAGGGCTGGGCGCTGTCGTGGCCAGGGACCTGGGTCAATCGGATCAGACCGCGCTCACGCCACGTGCCGTTCACCGTGACGTTGCCGGCATAGTCGCCGGGCTGGTTCACGTCGCCGCGCGAGAAACGGCTCAGGTCCAGGTGCTCGGCTGCGCCCGACGGGAAGAAAGACGGGTCGAATTCCACGGTCGCCGCGGGGGCGGGAGCGGCCGTCGCCATCGGCGATGCCAGTGCCGCGCACACCGCGAGCGCGAGCCATCGATGCGTCGGCAGCGTGCTGCGGGGGGCTGCTTGCGTTGTGGAAATGGCGCGATTCATGGCGGTTTTCGTCACTTCGTGGTCAAGGGAATCCCGTCGCGCCGGCCAGGCGGCCGGCACACTCAGGTCGTTGCGGTAGTGCGGCGTCAGCCGCCGATTGGAGCAGTGCCGTCCTTGACGGCGCCGTAGTCGCTGATGGCCTGGAAGGACACGTCCTTCGCATCGCGCGAGGTAAGTCCTTTCGGGGTGAACGTCGCCTCGCCTTGCGGCGCGACCATGCCCCCCTCTTCCACGGCATACGACTTGCCCCCCACGTTCACCGACACGCTGGCGAAGTTCACGTGGTACGGCGTCGGGTTGCTCACCACCAGGCTCGGCGCGGTAGCCGAACCACCCCAGCGCCAGGTCAGCTTGCCTGCCGCATCGGCGACGTTGCCGGCCAGGCCCTGCGGCCGGTAGAACAGCTTGATGCGCGTGCGGAAGGCGAACTGCAGGCGATTGGCGGCCTGGGCATCGTCAGCCTTGGGTGGCACCTCGAGTACGTTCACCCAATACAGCGACTCCCTGTCGGCGGGAAGCGCCTGGCCGGTATGCATCACGCGCACGGCCTGGCCCTTGCCCGGCTCCAGCCGGAAGATCGGCGGGGTGCTGGTGAACGGCACGCGGGCCGTTTCGGGAGTGGATTTCTCGTCGCCGTCGTCCAGCCAAAACTGGACCAGCGCCGGCTTCTTGCCTTCGTTGGAAAGCTTGATTGTGACTTCCTTGTCCTGGGACGGATACACCACGCGGGTGCCCTGGATCACCACGCCCGCGGTGGCGGGAAGCGCCACGCAAAGGCCGGTAACAAGGGCAGCGGCGAAGATGGAACGGATCGTGCCAGCCATACGTCACCTCAAGTTCGGGAAAGGGGCCGGTGGCCGCGGAACAGCCACCGGCGGGGTTCTTACTGGTAGGTCACTTCGTATTCGACGTTCGTCTTCACTTCACCGACCGTGGTCACGTCCTTGGCGAAGTACTGGACGCCGTAGATGAAGCGGGCATCGCCAGCCGTATCCACGTCCTTGGTGGTGCCGGCGCGCAGGTCGACCGGGGTCGCCAGGTCCTGGTCCAGGATGCGCATCTGGGCATTGGACTCACCGGTGAGGGTGTTTTTCAGGTTGCCGTTGGTCGCATCGATGTTGAGGCTGGTCTTCTTGAAGCCGAAGGTGGCCTTGGTGGCCGACACGCAAGGGCCGCCCTCGCCATCGCTGACGACGATGTCGAAGCGCTTGGTGCCGACGGACTTGCCCGCGGCGTCCAGCGAATTGGCGTTGACCGGCTGCAGGGCGACAGTGATGTCACCCACCGCGCCGTCGGTGCCTTCGCCGCCGGAGATCACACAGGTCTCGTCGGTGACGAGGCCGGTGAAGGTAATGACGCCTTCCGACGCCACGGCGGAACCTGCGGCGAGGGCGGAAGTAAGTGCAAGCGCGAGAACAAGCTTGGTATTCATGGATTATCCTGGAATTGGAAATGGCATTGGGATGGGCGCATGGCCTCGCACCGCGACGCGGCACCTAATGACTGACCATGACGGGACGCAGTGTAGGAATGCACCTACACATCGTTGAATGGAACAAACCTCAAACTTTGGCGTTGCGCCAGTTTGATCGGGCCAGGGCCCGCGAAATCCGCGTGTACCATGGCTCCGCGCGTATATCGACGTCGATGGAATTATTCTCAAACGCCGGAACAATCGCCCGCCAAGGTCATGAGCGCGAATGGCTCATCAGGCATCGCGGTCGTTGGACTGGCGTCCTGCCTCATCCTCATCAAGATGCTGCGCATGGGCGTCGGGATGGACGCGCTCGCCGCGGGCAACGGCGAGGCCGTGGGTCAACTCAGCGCCCAGCAGCACGATGATCGACGCGTAATAGACCCAGGTCAGCAACACCACGATGGCACCGGCAGGCCCATACGCGCCGCCGATCCGCGCCTGTTCGATGTAGATGCCGATGACGTACTTGCCAGCCAGGAACAGCGCCGTGGTCAGGATGCCGCCCCGCACTGCATCGCGCCAGGGAATATCGGCATCGGGCAGCACGCGATACATCGCGCCAAAGGCCACCACGAACACCGCCGCCGAGATGCCGTATTCCACCCCCGTCCACACCTGCATGTTCGCCGGCATCAGCGCATGGATCAGGCCGCTGACCACGAAGGAGATGATCAGCAGGAAGACGATGCCCAGGACCAGCCCCAGGGCCCGCGCGCGGGTGCGCAACCAGCCCACCACCGCCGCACCCGGCTTCACCTTCAGCTTCCACACCCGGTTGAGCGTGGACTGCAGTTGGGCAAATACCGCGGACGCGGAAAATAGCGTGATGACAAGGCCGACCAGGCCCACCACGTTGCCCAGGTGCGGGCGCTTTTCGGCATTGTCGATCACCAGCTTCACGGCACCGGCGGCCTGCGGGCCCACCACCGCCGTCAGGGCATCGACCAGTTGCTGCTGCCACTGCGCCTGCATCGCCGCCACGATCCACAGCAGCAGCACCAACAAGGGGGCAAAAGAAAGCGCCGAATAAAACGAAAGCGCGGCGGCGCGCGTCATCAGCTCGTCGTCGTCGAAACCAGCGACGGCGGTCTTGATCGTGCGGACGGCCAGCTTCCAGAGCTTCATGGGCCAAGCATAGCCATCGGATCTGATCAAACCGTGTAGGCGGCCCTTTGCAGCTGGTCGAGCGGAAGCGGCTTGGCGAACAGGAAACCCTGCATGGCCTGGCAGCCGTGATCGAGCAGCCAGCGCCGCTGGGCGGAGGTCTCCACGCCTTCGGCGATCACTTGCAGGTCAAGACTGTTGGCCAGGAACAGGATGGATTCGCAAAGCGCACCGTCGGTACGGTCGTGCGGCAGCTTGCTGACAAACGACCGGTCGATCTTCAGCTTGTCGATCGGCATGCGGCTAAGGTAGTTGAGGCTGGAGAAACCGGTGCCGAAATCATCCAGGGCAATCGTCACCCCAAAAGCCTTTATCTTGCGAAGGGTCTCGATGGCGCGTTCGGGCTCAGTCAGGAACGCGCTCTCGGTCAACTCAAGCTCCAGGTAGCGTGGCTCCATGCCGGTTTCGTCCAGCACATCACGCACCAGGCCAATGAGGTCGTCATGGGCCAGCTGGAACGCCGACAGGTTCACCGCCATGCATACCGGGTGACCCATGATCGAGGAAATCGCCGCCTGGTCGCGGCACGCCTGACGCAGCACCCAACGGCCGACGTTGACGATGGAACCAGTTTCCTCCAAGAGGGGAACAAGAACGTTGGGGCGGCTGAGCTCACCGGGCCCCGACGGCCAGCGCAGCAGGGCCTCGACACCGAATACCTCCGATTGCACGCCGCGGTGCTGGGTCTGGTAGTGCAACTCCAGCTCGTCGTCGAGGGCTTCCTCGGTCAGGCGCGACACCACCGCCAATCGCGCCAGCGCCGTATCGTGCAGCGCGGCCGAATAACGACGCCA
>NZ_DATHFX010000108.1:0-8900 GCF_035317885.1 Pinirhizobacter sp. | reverse complement strand
ATGGCCTTCCGTAACGTTGTCGTCGCCGACCGGGGCGTGGTCCGTACCATCACCGTCAACCGCCCCGACAAGCTCAACGCGCTCAACCGCGAGACCCTGGGCGAACTCACCCTGGCATTCGCCCAGGCCGCGCAGGACGACTCCGTGCGCGCCGTGGTGCTGTCAGGCTCCGGCGACAAGGCTTTCGTGGCCGGTGCGGACATCAGCGAAATGAACGGCCTCACACCGGCGCAGGCGCAGGCGTTCTCACGCGCCGGACAACGCCTGATGACATCGATCGAACGCCTGGGCAAGCCCGTGGTGGCCCGCATCCAGGGCTTCGCGCTGGGCGGCGGCATGGAGCTGGCCATGGCCTGCCACCTGCGCATCGCCAGCGAGAAAGCCCGCTTCGGCCAGCCGGAAGTGAACCTGGGCCTGATGCCGGGCTTCGGTGGCACCCAGCGGCTGGCGAGGCTGGCCGGCCGCGCCGCCGCGCTTGAACTGTGCCTGCTCGGCGCGCCCATCGATGCCGCCCGCGCCGCGGCCCTGGGCGTCGTCACCCGCGTGGTCGCGCCCGAGGCTCTGGATGAGACCGTCGCCCAGGTAGCCGACCAGCTGGCGGCCTCCGCGCCGTTGGCGATGGCGGGCATCCTCGACGCCGTGCTGCAAGGTGGCGAGGCCGGCATCGACGTCGGGCTCGAATTCGAAACCCAGGGCTTTGCGCTGGCCTTCGCCACCGATGACATGCGCGAAGGCACCGGTGCCTTCCTGGAGAAAAGGAAGGCTACGTTCAACGGTCGGTAGGCAGCGCGCTAGTGATGGCTGCCGCGGTACTTCAGCTCGCCTGCCGTTACTCGCAGGTCCAGGCGATTCTCCGGCGGCGCCAGTGGACAGGTGGCAAACGGCGTGAATGCGCACGGCGGGTTGTAAGCCTGGTTGAAATCCACCACTACCTTGCCGTCCTTTGGCAGGCCCGTGGTGATGAACCGCGCCGCGCCGTAGGTTTCCTTGCCGCTGGTGCGATCGGCGAAGACGAAGAACAGGGAATCGGCGTCTTCCTGGATGGGATACAGCTCGAAGGTGTGGCCGTCGCGGGTGAACACCGCCTTGCCGGGCACTTTCTCCTTGTTCACGGTACCCAGCACCGAGCCGATTTCCAGCTCGTGCGGCGGATCGAACGGCACCCAGGTGGCCTCGACGCGCCAGGAGGCGTCGATCGGGAAGTAATCCAGGCCGAGGAAACCGGTGCGGGTGCTGGCGTTTTCATCCTTCACCCGCAGGGCCTTTTTGCCATCGCGCTCGATGGCGAAAAAGCTGGCCGATCCGAACGCCACCGTGGTGGGCTTGCCAGAGGCGTGCATGTCATCGATGAGCGGCGCGCTGGCCACGTGCTTGCCGTCGACGGTGGCACCACTACCGCTGGCCAGCGTGATGGAAAGCGAACCGTCGGCCGCCTGTGTCACCGTGCCCAGGTGGGCGGGGCCGGCATGCAGCACGATGTCGTTGTCGGCCGCCGAACCCACGCGGTTGGCGCCTTCCTTCAGCCACTCCAGGCCGATCAGGCTCAGCCAGCCATCGGGAGCCTTGAGGTTGGCTGCGCGCGTCGCCTGCCAGTCCTGGGTCTGGCGGATGAAGTCCGGGTCCGCCCCGGCCGCACTCGCCGTTCCTGCGGCAAGGACTGAGGCGATGGCGAGGGAGCGAAGCATGGATGGCGCCTTGGAAGGGGTGGAAGCCAGACAATGAGGCCTCAAGCCGCCTTGATCAAGGGCACCTGTCACGAATAGCCATCTAGACGGCTCAGCGCCCGCGCATGAACAGCTTGTCCAGTTCCACCAGCGACAGCTGGATCCACGTAGGCCGGCCATGGTTGCATTGGCCTGAGCGCTCGGTGGCTTCCATCTCCCGCAGCAGGGCATTCATCTCCGGGATGCCCAGCCGTCGGCCGGCGCGCACCGAGCCATGGCAGGCCATGGTGGAGAGCAATTCGTTTTCCAGTTCCTGCAGGCGCCGCGAGCTGCCGTGGGCGGCAAGTTCGGACAATACGTCGCGTGCCAGTTGGCTGACGTCGGCGCCCTCGAGCAGTGCGGGAATACGGCGCACCACGACCGCCGATGGACCGCTGCGCGAAAGTTCAAGACCCCATTCGGCCAGCGCGTCGGCATGTTCTTCGGCCGCGGCCGCTTCCTTCGCGCCCACGGCGATCGACAGCGGCACCAACAGCAACTGCGAGCGCAGGTTGCTGGTGGCGCGGCCGTTCTTGAGTTTCTCGTAGGTAATGCGCTCGTGCGCTGCGTGCATGTCCACCAGCACCAGGCCTTGCTCGTTCTCGGCCAGCACATACACCTGCTTCAGCTGCGCGATGGCAAAGCCCAGCGGCGGTGCCTGGCTGTCGTCGGTATCGGGCAACGGCACCTGCATGGCGGAGGTCGCGTTGCCGAACAACGCGGCGTACTCGGCCAGCGGTTCGTCGCGCACGCCAAGGGTGAGGCGCGGCTGGTTGAGCGGCCGCGCACCCCACGGCATCGGCGAAAGCCCCGGCTCGTTCACGGCACCGGGCAACCCCGGTGTCCACGATACGTTGGGCGCGGATACCACGGCCTGCACGGGCGCCACCCCGGCCCGGGTCTGCGCCAGTGCCTCGTGCAACGTGCGGTAGAGGAAATCGTGCACCAGGCGCTGCTCGCGGAAACGCACCTCGCTCTTGGCCGGATGCACGTTTACATCGACGCCGGCAGGATCCAGCGTGAGGAACAGCACGAACGCCGGATGGCGCCCATGGAACAACACATCCGCATAAGCCTGGCGTACCGCGTGCGCCACCACGCGATCGCGCACGAGGCGGCCGTTGACGTAGAAGAATTGTTGATCGGCCTGTGAACGCGAAGCGGTGGGCAAGCCCACCCAGCCACCCAGATGCAAGCCTGCGGCCGAGTGGTCCACGCGCAGGCTTCGCGAGGGGAATTCCTCACCAAGTACCTCGGCCACCCTTGCCAGGGCGCCGGCCTGGTCGCGCGCTGCCTTGATGATGCGCACCGGTCGCCCATTGTTGCTGAGGCGGAACTCGACGCCTTCGCGCGCCAGCGCCAGCGATTTGAGCAGGTCGTCGATATGCGCGAATTCCGTGCGCTCGGCGCGGAGGAATTTCCGTCGCGCAGGCACGTTGTAGAAAAGATCGCGTACCTCGATGCTGGTGCCCTGCGGGTGTTGCGCCGGCCGTGCCTGGCGCAACTTGCCACCGTCCACTTCCAGCCGGAAGGCGGCGTCGGCGCCACGCTGGCGGGACGTCAGCGCCACCCTGGCCACCGACGACACCGACGCCAGTGCTTCGCCGCGGAAGCCCATGCTGGCCACGTGCTCGAGGTCGTCGAAACTGCCGATCTTGCTGGTGGCGTGCGAGGCCACGGCAAGCTCGAGTTCGTCGTGGGCGATCCCGCCGCCGTCATCGCGCACGCGGATAAGCTGGGCGCCACCCTGCTCGATGTCGATCTCGATGCGCAGGGCGCCGGCGTCAAGGCTGTTCTCGACCAGCTCCTTGACCACCGACGCGGGGCGCTCGATGACTTCGCCGGCGGCGATCTGGTTGATCAGTTCAGGGGGAAGCGCGCGAATGGATGCCATCGGCGCAGGATAGCAAGGCCGTCAGGATGACGGGATGGCCAGTACCGTGCCTACCCTTACGCCGCTGTCGGGAATCTGGTTGACCTGCCGCAGCGAGCCGACGCTCACGCCGTATTGCTGGGCGATACCGCGGAGAGTCTCACCCCGCTCGACACGGTGCAGGTCGCGCACGTTGTCGTCGGCACGCGCAATGCTTGCAGCCTTGGCGGTTCGCCTGGCCGCATTGTTGGCGGCCTTGCCGGCAGCCGTGGCGGCACCGACCACGGGCGATGCCTGGATCTGCGAGGCTGTCTCGACCATAGGCTCCGCCTGCTTTGCCACAGCCACCAGGTTGTTGCCGTTGCGGCGCGCGGCCTGGGCGGCGAACCAGGTGCCCGGAGGCGGCGTGTTGGCGAAATAGTTGCGGATGCCGCCAAGCACCGCCGTGGCCAGCGACTGCCGGTGGGCGCTGCTGCGCAGCTTGGTTTCTTCACTGGGGTTGGTGATGAAGGCCGTCTCGACCAGGATCGAGGGCACGTCGGGCGAGCGCAACACCACGAAGTTGGCGCGCTCGACATAGCCGCGGTGGGTCGGACCGAGCTGGCCGACGGCCTTGAGCACGTTGTTGGCGATTGATTCGGAGGCCTGCATGGCATAGCCCTGCTGCAGGTCCAGCAGCACGGCGGCGAGCGTATCGTCCTTGTCGTCCAGTGACACACCGCCGACGAGGTCGGCGCGGTTTTCCCGGTCGGCAAGCCACCGTGCCGCTTCACTGGTCTTGCCGCGCGGTGAGAGCACCCACACCGACGAGCCCTTGGCGTCACTGTTCTTGAAGGCGTCGGCGTGCACCGAAACGAAGAGGTCGGCGTTGTGCTCGCGGGCGATCTGGTAGCGGCGCTTCAAGGGAATGAAGTAGTCGCCATTGCGCGTGAGTACCGCCTGCATGCCAGGCTGTGCGTTGATCTGCGCGGCAAGTTCGCGGGCCACGTTCAGCGTGACATCTTTCTCGAGCAGGCCCGTGGCACCGCGGGCGCCGGAATCTTCGCCGCCGTGGCCGGCATCCACCGCCACCACCACCTTGCGTTCGCTGGAGGGCATCGACGCCACGGGAGCGGACGACCCCTGCGTGCTGCGTCCGCGTTTGCCACCGGAGGCCGTGCGCAGCGGCTGGGTATCGCGGACCGCGGTAGGCGCCGCCGTGCCATCGTCATCGTCGGTACTGTCGTCATCGCTGGTGCCGGCGTTCTTCTGCCCAACCTTCGCCAGTGTCGGGTCGCCCGGATAAAGATCCAGCACCAGGCGGTAACCGTAGTCGCCCGCAGGCTTGACCATGAAGCTCTTCGGCTTGGCAGTGGGGTCCACATGCGCCAGCAGGCGCGCCGCCTTGCCCGTTGTCTCGATGCCCTTGAACAGGCCCTGCGCGCCCGGCGCGCGGAAACTCCCGGCGAGGCTTCCGCCTGGAAGCTCGATCACCATGTCGCCCGGCTTGTCGCCCGGGGAAACCCTGTATTTGCCGTTGTCGGAGAGATCGAACACCACGCGGGTGTATTCAGGCCCGGCCCAGACGCGGGCCGCCTTGATATCGGTAGCGACGGCGGCCTGGCTCGCCATGGTGGCAAGGCAAGCGGCGGTAATGGTGGCAATGATTCCCCTCATGGCCGGGATTGAACTGCAACGGTCAGCCGAAAGCAAGAGGAATTCCCTGAAAAATCCATAACCTGCACATCATTCGTCAGCGTTCGTGCAGGAAGTGTCGCCAAGCGACGGTTTTCGATCAGGAGTCACCGGCCCGACGCAAGACGATTTGCGACGAAAAAACAATCACTTAATCCCTTCAAGGAATCGATCACCCCGCTTCGTGGCGGATTCGAGCGCCAGGCGGCGCCCCGCGCCGTCATGGGCGAGGCGAAGATGGACATCGGCGACCGGCAAGGCACCGAAACCACGCTCGGGCCACTCCACCAGCACCAGCGAGGCTTCATCGGAGAGTGCGTCGAGCCCCAGCCATTCCAGTTCACCCGGATCGGCGATGCGATAAAGGTCCAGGTGCCAGGCGACATGGCCGGGAAACTCATAGGATTCCACCAGGCTGTAGGTAGGGCTCTTGACCCGTTCGCCTACACCCAGTGCCCGCAGGAATGCACGGGCAAAGGTGGTCTTGCCGGCGCCAAGATCGCCGTGCAGGTACATCACCAGCCCTCCGTCGACACCCGCTGCCAGCACCTGGGCGATGCCTTGCGTGGCGGCCTCGTCGGCCAGGATGAACTCACGCATGGTCGACGCCGTTCAGGACCGAGCGCAGGGTGTCCAGCAAATCCGTAGCCGCAAGCCCTATTTCACCCCGGACCGCGGCGAGGTCGCCTGCGCGCGCATGCACCGAAGTTCCCAGGCACGCCGCAGCGAAGGGATCGTCGGGCTGCTGCCCCAGCAAGCCGGCGACCACGCCGGTGAGGATGTCGCCCATGCCGCCGCTGGCCATGCCCGGATTGCCCCACGGGCACACCTGCAGGCGCCCGTCCGGTGCGGCGACGATGCTGCCGGTGCCCTTGAGCACCACCACCGCCTGGTATTTCCCGGCGATCTCCGCAGCCGCAGCGAAGCGGTCGGCCTGGATGTCGCGGGTGTCGCAGCCCAGCAGCCGGCCGGCCTCCCCCGGGTGGGGGGTAAGGATGGTCGGCGCGGTAAAGCGGCGCGGGTACCTGGCCAGCATGTTCAGGCCATCGGCATCGAGCACCATGGGCTTGCCGGCATCGAGCGCCGTCAGCCACAACGCATGGCCCCAGGAGCCCTGCCCGAGGCCCGGCCCCACAGCCAGCACGCTTGCCTTCTCCAGCGGCTGCTCGAGCGACTGCGGACCGTCCGCCGCGCGCGGCATCAGCTCCGGCCGTGCCGCGTGCAACGCCACGATGTTCTCCGCCCGCGTGGCAACACTCACCAGCCCCGCACCCACGCGCAGTGCCGCGCTTGCGCACATCAGTACCGCACCGCCGGTGCCGTGGTCGCCGCCGATCGCCAGCACATGGCCGTACTGGCCCTTGTTCGACTGCCGCGGCCGGGGCGGCAGCGCCAGCGGCTGCATCAGGATGGCGGAAGGGCGCTGGTCGGCGATCACGCGATCGTCCGCGCCCAGGCTCGCCAGTTCCAGCATGCCAACGTGGTCGGCCGCATCCTGGGTGAACATGCCGCGCTTGTGTGCGATGAAAGTCACGGTAGCGTCGGCGCGCACGCAGCGGCCTGGCGTGGTGCCCGTGTCAGCGGAAAGGCCGGACGGGATGTCCACCGCGAGCACCGGCAAGCCGGCCGCGTTGATCGCCTCGATGGCTTCGGCCATGACGTCGCCTGGCGGCCGCGACAGGCCCGTGCCCAGCAAGGCATCGACCAGCACGTCGGCACCGGCAAGATCGAGCCTTGCCGAAACATCGCCGCCGCCTTTGACGAAACGGTCGTGCGCCGCCCTGGCCTCTTCCGTTGCAGGGGGAGCCACCGCCACGACGCGCGAGGGAAGCCCTTCCTCTCGGGCACGCAGCGCCAGCAGATAGCCGTCCCCGCCGTTGTTCCCTGGACCGCACAGCACCACGATGCGCCGCGCCTCCGGCCATCGCCGTCGCAAGGCACGGAAGGCGGCATCGGCGGCACGCGCCATCAAGGTGGCCGAATCCACCCCCAGGATCTGCATGGCCCGGGTATCGATCGCATGCGATTGGGCCGCGGTGAACAGTGCCGCGGCAAGCGTTGGCGTGGTCATGGCGGCCATTATAGGGAGGCTGGCCGTGATGGTGATTGCAAGATCGATGTACAGCGAAAAGTGTGGCCGGCCCAATTCACTACAATGCGCCCATGGACTACCGGAAGCTCGCCGACGACATCAGGCTATGGGCACGCGAGCTCGGCTTCGCCGAGGCCGGCATTTCGGGCACGTCGCTGGGCGAGGACGAAGCCCACCTCAAGAGCTGGCTGGACGAGGGACACCATGGAGAAATGGAATACATGGCACGCCACGGCTCCAAGCGAAGCCGCCCGGCGGAACTGGAACCGGGCACGCAACGGGTAATCTCCGTACGCATGGACTACGTGCCGCCGGGCACGCAGCATGCTTGGCCGGTGATCGCCGATGGCGGCCTGGGCTACGTGGCCCGCTATGCGCTTGGCCGCGACTATCACAAGCTCATGCGCAACCGCCTGCAGAAGCTCGCGCAGCGCATCGGCGACGTGGTGGGTGATTTCGGCTACCGCGCCTATGTGGATTCCGCGCCAGTGCTGGAGAAAGCCCTGGCGCGCAACGCGGGATTGGGATGGATCGGCAAGCACACGGTGCTGATCAACCGGCATGCCGGTTCCTATTTCTTCCTTGGCGAGCTCTACACGGACCTCCCCCTGCCCGTAGACACGCCTGCCACGGCGCACTGCGGAACCTGCCGCCGGTGCATCGACATCTGCCCGACGCAGGCCATCGTGGGGCCCTACCGTCTGGACGCGCGGCGTTGCATTTCGTATCTCACGATCGAACTGCGCGGCAGCATCCCCACGGACCTGCGCAAGCCGATGGGCAACCGCATCTTTGGCTGCGACGATTGCCAATTGGTATGCCCATGGAACAAGTTCGCACAGGAAACCGTCGAACCCGACTTCGCGCCACGGCACAGCCTGGATGGCGCGAAGTTGACATCCCTGTTCGCGTGGAGCGAGCAGGAATTCCTTTCACGCACCGAAGGCATGGCAATACGCCGCACCGGCTACGAAGGATGGTTGCGCAACATCGCGGTGGCATTGGGCAACGCGCCGACGAGCGGCGACGTGGTGCATGCACTCACGGCACGGGCCCAGGACGCTTCGGCGATTGTGCGCGAGCACGTGGCATGGGCGTTGGCACAGCATTCGGCGCGTGGGGGTTTGGGGTCAGAGTAAATACTCTGACCCCGCCTGGGCGTTGGCCGAGCACGCCGCGCGCTAAGTACGCGCCGCGATCTCCCCGATCAGCGCCTGGGTGGAAGCGTCGAAGCTGTGGTCGGGCTTGCCCGCCAATGCCGGCTGGATCTGTTTGGCGATCAGCTTGCCAAGCTCCACGCCCCACTGATCGAACGCATTGATGCCCCACACGTGGCCCAGCATGAACACCTTGTGTTCGTAGAGGGCGATGAGCGCCCCCAGGGTTTCGGGAGTGAGGGCATCGAGCAGGATCACCGTGCTCGGACGATCACCTTCAAATGTACGTTGGGCAGCGATTACTTGGTTGCCGTCCTTCGATTCGGCCAGGACTTCTTCGGTGGTCTTGCCCAATGCCAGTGCCGCCGCCTGGGCCAGCAGGTTCGACAACAGCACGCGAT
>NZ_DATHFX010000107.1:0-4445 GCF_035317885.1 Pinirhizobacter sp. | reverse complement strand
CGTTGGGCGCCCTGGGCGCGCAACTGGCCGCGCTGGCCGCCGAAGGCGATCAGGCCGACCTTGTCACCGCCGCGCATCGCATACCACGTGGCCAGCGCCACCGCACGCGCCGCCTGCACCGACTTGAATCGCGCGCGCGTGCCGAAGCGCATGCCGGCATTGGTGTCCACCACCACCAGCAGCCTTCCTTCGCGCTCTTCCTCGAACAGCTTCGTATGCAGGCGTCCGCTGCGCGCGGTCAGGCGCCAGTCGAGCCGGCGGACATCGTCGCCCGGCTGATAGGCGCGCGATTCGGCGTAATCCATGCCACGCCCGTGCAGGCGGCTGGACTGCTGCCCGTGGCGGGCCGTATGCACGCGTTCGGGTGGCAGCTTCACCCGCGCCACGCGTGCGCGCAGGGCGATCAGTTCGGCGAGGCTGACACGGGTGCGACCGTCGCCATCGATGCTGGCGTCGACGGCGGTGTTCACGGCAACGGCACGAGGTCCAGCAGGCGGTCGATGATGCGGTCGGGGCGGATGCCCTCGGCCTCGGCTTCGTAGCTGGGCAGGATGCGGTGGCGAAGTACTTCGTGGGCCACGAAGTGGACGTCTTCGGGAAGCGCGTAGTCGCGCCCGGCAAGCCAGGCTCGGGCGCGGGCGCAGCGATCGAGCGCAATGGAGGCACGAGGACTGGCGCCCCAGGCGATCCAGCGTGCCAGTTCCGGGCCGTAGCGCCCGGCATCGCGCGAGGCCAGCACCAACTGGGCCAGGTAGTTTTCCAGTGCGGGCGAGACATGCACGTTCAGCACGGCATCGCGCGCGGCGAAGACGTCGGCCGGCGTGAGCGCCGGCTTCACCGCCACCGGCGCGTGCATCGACTGCCGCGCCTGCTCGCGCGCCAGGCGCAGGATGGCCAGTTCCGCATCTGCGTCGGGATATCCGATGGTCACGTGCATGGTGAAGCGGTCGAGCTGGGCTTCGGGCAGGGCAAACGTGCCCTCCTGCTCGATCGGGTTCTGCGTGGCCATCACCATGAAGAGGTCGGGCAAGGGCCAGGTGCGGCGGCCGATGGTGATCTGCCGCTCGGCCATGGCTTCGAGCAGCGCGGACTGCACCTTGGCCGGCGCGCGGTTGATTTCGTCGGCCAGCACGATGTTATGGAATAGCGGGCCGCGCTCGAACTCGAAGGTGCCCGCCTGCGGCCGGAAGATGTCCGTGCCGGTAAGGTCGGCGGGCAGGAGGTCGGGGGTGAACTGCACGCGGTGGAAATCCGCATCGATGCGTTGCGCCAGTGCCTTGATGGCGGTGGTCTTGGCCAGGCCCGGCGCGCCCTCCACCAGCAGGTGGCCATCGGCCAGCAGGGCGATAAGCAGGCATTCCACCAGGTGTGGCTGGCCGATGATGCTGCGGGAGAGATCCTCGCGCAGCGCGGCGAATGCGGCCTGCAGCGGATGGGCGGGCGAAGGTGCGGGTGCGGGCGGTGCTGGCGTCATCATGGGGATTCAGACCGTCGGGGAAGCCATAAGTTTACTTAACCGGCGGCCCGACGGCTTGTGCCTAAAGGCTCGTGTCTAGCCAAGAAAAAGGGCCCCGAAAGGGCCCTTTTTCCCGCTCTTTCAATGACTCGCGTTACTGTAGCGAGTCTGAAAGGATCCGCGGGGTGACGAAGATCAGCAGTTCCGCCTTGTCGTTCTGGCGGGACGTGCGGCGGAACAGCACGCCGATGCCGGGGATGTCGCCCAGGCCCGGGATCTTGTCGATGGTGTTGGACTTGGTGACTTCGTAGATGCCACCGAGTACCACCGTCTGGCCGTTGTCCACCAGCACCGAGGTATTGATCTCGCGGGTGTCGATCTGCGGCACCGAACCGCCGCCGGGGCTGTTGACGAATTGGTTCAGTGCGTCCTTGGTGACGTTGATCTTCAGGTAGACGCGGCTGTCGGCGGTGATCGTGGGCGTGACACGGAGTTCGAGCACCGCATCCTTGAACTGCACGGTGGCGTTCTGCGCGCCGCCGCCGCTGGCGCTGGCCTGGTAGGTGACGTAGCCGATCTCCTGGCCCTGCTTGATCACCGCTTCCTGCTGGTTGGCGGTGATGACGCGCGGGCTGGAGATCACTTCGCTGCGGCCTTCGGTTTGCGCGGCGGAGAGTTCCAGGTCGACCAGGTAGCTCGAGCCGATGATGCCCAGCGCAATGGAACCGGTCGGGTTGGCCACCGGCAGGTTCACGTTGTAGCCGCCCGGAAGGGTCAGGCTGGGATTGGTGACCGTGCCGTTGGCCACGCCGACATCGTTGTTGTGGACCTGGGTGATCAGGCTGCTGGCGCCGGCGCCGGTGCTCGCGCCGCTACCACCCGTGGTGGTGCTGGTGAGGTCGGGCGTGGTGCCCAGCACGTTACGGCCGCCCGGGCTGTGCTGGAAGGCCTGCACACCCCAGCGCACGCCGAGGTCGCGGCTGAAGCTGTCCGACGCCACCACGATGCGCGATTCGATCAGCACCTGCTGCACCGGGCGATCGAGCACGCCGATCAGGTCGCGCAGTTCACGCACCTTCTCGGGGGAATCGTTGATCAGCAGCGTGTTGGTGCGCTCGTCGAAGGAGACGCTGCCGCGCGTCGACAGGAAACCGCGCTGGGTGTTGCTGGAGCTGCCACCGCTGTTGCTCTGCATGCTGCCCGACGTGAGGAGCTTGGCGATATCCGCAGCCTTGCCATAGCTGATGGGCACGTAGTCGGAAACGAGCTCCGCATTGTCCTGCGCCTTCTGGCGGGCATCGGCGAGGTTCTGCTCGTAGGTGGCCAGTTCCGCCTGCGGGGCGATCCACATCACGTTGCCGTTGCGGCGCTTGTCCAGGCCCTTGGCACGCAGCACGACGTCCAGTGCCTGGTCCCAGGGCACGTTCACCAGTCGCAGGGTGACGCTGCCGCCGACGGAGTCGGAGGCCACCATGTTCAGGCCCGAGAGATCGGCGATCAGCTGCAGCGCCGAGCGAACGGGGATGTCCTGGAAGTTGAAGGTGACACGATTGCCGCTGTATACCGGGTCGGCGCCCTTGAGCAATTTTGGATCGGTTGGGGCGGCCTTCTTCGGCGCCACTTCCACCACGTATTCGTCGGCCGACTGGTAGGCGGAGGTTTCGACCTCGCCCTTCACGCGGATCTCCATGCGCGCGCCACCGGCTACCGAAGTGGTATTGATCGACTGCACGGGCGTGGCGAAATCGAGCGTGTCCAGGCGCTGGGCGAGTTTTTCCGGCAGCGTGGCATGGCCGAGGCTGACGATGACGCGGCCGTTGTCCTTGTGCATTTCCGGCGTGATGCCGCTGCCGGCCAGGCTGACGATGATCCGGCCTTCGCCATTGGGGCCACGGCGGAAATCGATGTTGGAGATCGCAGGGCCACCGGAGGCGGACGGTGCGACCTTGGTCGGGTCGGAGACGACGCTGGTGCTGGTGGTGGCGCCGGTGGCGCCATTGCTGACCTCCATCACCAGCGTGTTGCCTTCCACGTGCGTGGCGTAGGCCGATTCGCGGTAGAGCTCGACGACGACGCGAGTGCGGCCACCAGCACCGACCACCGAGACACCAGCCGTGGCGCCCTTGTTGACGTCGACGTGGCGGGTACTGAAGCCATTGGTGGTATCGGCGAAGTCCACGGCGATGCGCGGCGGGTTGCCGGTGGTGAAGACCTTCGGCGCAGGCGGCGGCGTGTCGAAGGTCATGCGAAGTTCGACCTTGCCCCCGGGCTGGGCGTCGTAGCTGACGTCCTTGAGGGTGCTTGCGGCCAGCGCGGACTGCGCGAAGACCAGCGCGCCGCCGCAGGCAAGCAGCGCCACGGCCCGGCGTACCAGGCGCGGCGAGCGACCGCGAAGATGAGTGTTGGAGGTAGTCATGTTCATCGTCCCCGATCGATGCTTATTTTTCGCCGAGCGCGATGCTGGCCTGGCGTTCCATCCAGCCACCGGTACCGTTCGGAACCAGTTCGACCAGGTCGATGTGATCATCGGCAACGCCCGTGACGCGGCCATAGCTCTGCCCCATGTATTCGTTCATATGCACGCGGTGGATAACGCCGCCAGGATCCTTGACCAATGCTTCGGTGGATTTACCAGCACCAACCGTGCCAACCATCTTCAGGCTGTCCAGCGAGAACATTTCCAGCGGCTGCTTCGGACGGTTCTCGTCCGGCCGCGGGCCCGATGCGGTGCTCGACTGCTGCATCTCGGCCGTGCTCGGGCTGAACGGATCGCGCTTGGCCTGGTCGTTGTAGGCGAAGGTCTCAAAGGTCTGGATCACCGGCAACGGCGGGATCGGCGCGCCCTTCTTGGCCTTCTCGGCAGCCACCCAGTCGCGAAGATCCGAGGTGCCGCCGGTGCAACCGGCAAGCGTGGCCACGGTACCCATCACGAGCAGGCAACGGCGGGCGGGAGTCATGAAGCGGCTCATGGCTTGCCCCCCTTGGCGGC
>NZ_DATHFX010000106.1:0-2917 GCF_035317885.1 Pinirhizobacter sp. | reverse complement strand
CAGCAGCCTGCAGCAGTGCGCAGCGGACGCGTCGGTCTTCGATTCGACCTCCAGAGCCAGACCGGTCGTCGTACCGGTCGAGCCAGCGAACCGAACTGACCTGCCAAGGATCCTCCCCCCATGCGTTCCCCCGATTTCGTGACCGCGACGGCCTCCAGCCCCCGCCGTTTGCTCGCCACCGCCCTTGGCCTGGCCTTCGCCGTCCCGGCCACGGCCGCCGAACCTGCCGCTGCAGCCGCGCCGGACAGCGCCATGGATCCGCAGCAGGCGACCAAGCTTGACGAGATCGCCGTCCGCGCCAATACCATCAATGCCTCTTCCCCCAAGCTCACCGCGCCGCTGCTCGACACGCCGCGCGCGGTGTCGGTGATCCCCAAGGCGGTGATCCAGAGCACCGCGTCCACCACCCTCACCGAGGCCCTGCGCACGGTGCCAGGCATCACCTTCGCCGCCGGTGAAGGCGGCACGGCCGTGGGCGACCGCCCACTGATCCGTGGCTTCGACGCGGTGTCGGATATCTATGTCGACGGCATCCGCGACACCGGTACGCAAACCCGGGAAACCTTCGACGTGGAACAGATCGACGTGATCAAGGGCCCGTCGTCGGTGTATACCGGCCGCGGGTCGGCGGGTGGCAGCATCAATATCGTCACCAAGGCACCCAAGGCCGAGAACTTCACCGACGCAAGCCTTGGCCTTGGCACCGACAACTACAAGCGTGGCACGCTGGACGTCAACTACCTGGTTAGCGAGCACATCGCGGCCCGCCTGAATGTCATGGGCCACAAGAACGACGTGCCCGGCCGCGACGAAGTCTGGGGCAAGCGCTTCGGCATCGCCCCGTCAGTCACCTTCGGCATGAAGACCGATACCCGCGTAACCCTCGACTACTACCACCTCAACACCTACGACTTGCCCGATAGTGGCATACCGCTCGACGGCCCATACACCACCGGTCCCTTCGCCGGTACCGGTACCGGCAAGCCCGCCCACGTCGACCGCAACAATTTCTACGGCTTCGCCGACCGCGATTTCCGTAAGACGAAAGCCGATATCGGCACGGTGCGCTTCGAGCACGACTTCGCCGACAGCTTCACCATCCGCAACACCACGCGCTATGGCGTTACCTCGAACAATTACATCTGGAGCAACCCGGACGACAGCTCCGGCAACCTGCCCTTCGGCTACGTCTACCGCTCGGCCAAGAGCCGCATTGCCGATACCCGCACGGGTGTAAACCAGACCGATCTCACCGGTGAATTCAACACCGGCTCGATCAAGCACAATTTCGCCACGGGCGTGGAATTCGCACTGGAGAAATCCAACGTCGACCAGTACAACGTGGTGCAGCCGCCGGGCCCGGGCATCGCCGGGCGCAACTGCGTGTCCAGCCCGCTCTTCATCAGCCAGTTCGCCTGCACGTCGCTGCAGGATCCCAATCCGCACGATCCGTTCCTGGGCAGCTACGCGCCGCGCAACACGCCCACGCAGAACCGCTCGTTCACCCGCTCGGCCTACGGTTTCGACACGCTGACCTTCAACGAGCAGTGGCTGCTGAACCTGGGCCTGCGCTACGACGACTTCAGCACCCGCGTATTCGTGCCCACCGGCACCACGCCGGCGGCGCGCAACCTGCGTTCGGACGTGGATTTCTGGACCTACCAGGCAGGCCTGGTGTTCAAGCCGGTATCCAACGGCAGCATCTATGTTTCCTACGGCACCTCGGCCAACCCTTCGGGCGTGGCTTCCGGTGAGGGCAGCGGTGACAACGCGAACATCAGCGTGCAAACGCAGGATCTCAAGCCCCAGAAAAGCAAGAACATCGAAGTGGGCGCCAAATGGGATGTGTTCGATGAACGCCTGAACCTTACTGCCGCCGCGTTCCGCTCGGAGATCACCAACGCGCGTGTGGCGATTGACGCTGCCACCACGGTGCTGGCCGGTACCAAGCGTGTGGAAGGCATCGAACTGGGCGCCACCGGGCGCATCACGGAGAAGTGGAGTGTATTCGGCGGCGTCACCCACCTGAATCCGGTGCTGGTGGACAACGGTCCGGGCGCTGCGAATATCGCCAACAACGGCAACCAGTTCCCCAACACCGCGCGCAACAGCGGCAGCCTCTGGACCACCTATGCGGTGGCCAGGCGGATCACCGTGGGCGTGGGCGCCTTCGCCATCGACAAGCAGTACGGCAACGTGCAGAACACCAAGTACATCCCGGGCTACACGCGCTTCGACGCCATGGCCGCCTGGCAGGTGAACGACACCTTGAACCTGCAGCTGAACGTGCAGAACCTCACCAACAAAACGTACTACGACAAGATCTTCACCACGCACTACGCCACGGTGGCCCCGGGTCGTTCGGCACTGATCACGGCAAACATGCACTTCTGATGACCATCGACGCCGCCACCGTCGCCACGCGAATGCAGGGCGCCGCGCGTGGCGGCGACGCGGCAGCGCAAGCGACGCTCGGCCAGCTGTACCTCGACGGCCATGGCGTGCCGCACGACAAGGCTGAAGGTTTCTACTGGTTCCAGGAGGCCGCCCACCGCGGCGTGCCGATGGCAATGAACATGGTCGGGCGCTGCCATGAGAATGGCTGGGGTACGCAGGTCGATGTCGATCGTGCCGCGGCCTGGTATCGGCGCGCGGCCGACCATGGACTGGATTGGGGTTTCTATAACCTGGCCCACGCCCATGCCAATGGCCGTGGCGCCACGCACGATGTGGCGCGCGCGTTTGCCCTTTTTGCCCATGCGGCATCCATGGGCCACGCGCGCGCCATGTATTTCATGGGCCACTACCACGAGCACGGCTTGAGCGTGCCGGTGGACGTGGCCCATGCTTATGCCTTGTACGAGAAATCAGCCCGATGGGGTGATTACCGCGGGCGCTGTGCCTGGGCGTCTGTATT
>NZ_DATHFX010000105.1:0-2110 GCF_035317885.1 Pinirhizobacter sp. | reverse complement strand
GCGGCCGTCGGGCGACAGCGTGGTATCGACGATTGCGACCGACTTGCCCAGGTAGAACGGCCGGCACGCGCGCGATCGCGCGCTGGACGCTGCCGATCCCACGCGCGCGGGCCGGCCGTTCTACCTGGGCAAGTCGGTCGCAATCGTCGATACCACGCTGTCGCCCGACGGCCGCTGGATGCTGGTGGTGACCAAGCCCAAGGGCCACGACGACGGCACGGCGCCGAAGATCACCCATTACGTGACCGAATCCGGTTATCCGGAACCGGAGGACGCGCGCACCTACGTCGGCCGCAACGACGGCGCGCCGCAGTCGCTGGTGTTGCTGGACCTGTCCGGCCATGCCAGCTTCAACCTCAAGACCGATGCCCTGCCCGGCATCAAGGACGATCCGCTGGCGGAGCTTCGCGCCAAGGCCATCGCACGACTGCGCAAGGCCGGCAAGGACGAGGAGGCCGATGCGCTGAAGGCGCCGGCGGTGCGTCCGGTCTATGTGAACAGCGAATTCGGACCCGGGGTGGTGTGGAGCGACGACGGTATGAATGTCGGCGTCCAGTTGCGCGCCTATGACAACAAGGACCGCTGGATCGCAAGCGTCGATTTCCCCTCGCATGCGCTTGTCAGCCAGCAACGCCTTTCCGACAAGGCCTGGGTGAACTGGAACTTCAACGACTTCGGCTGGCTGAAGGATGGCCGCACGTTGTGGTACCTGAGCGAGGAAACTGGTTATTCCCAGCTGTACACCAAGCCCGTGGGCGGCAAGGCCGCGGCGCTGACCAACGGCAAGTTCGAAGTGAGCCACCCGGCGCTTAGCCCGGATGGTCGCAGCTTCTTCGTGCGTGCCAACCGCGAGGCGCCTTATAGCTACGACATCTACCGCGTGCCGGCGGCCGGCGGTTCGATGGAGCAGGTGACGCACTTGAAGGGCATGGACGACTTCGTGTTGTCCGGCGATGGCCAGCGCCTGGCGGTATTGCATTCATCGCCTTATGTGCCCAGCCAGCTGGCGGTGGTGGACGCAGGCGGTGGCGCGCCGCGGGAACTCACCGACACGCGCAAGCCCAGTTACAAGGCCATGCAGTGGGTGGAGCCTGCGATCGTCCAGGTGCCCTCCAGCCATGGCGCGGGCACGATCTACGCGAAGTACTACGCCGCGCCCGGTGCCGACGCGGCCTCGCGTCCGGCAGTGATCTTCGTGCACGGCGCCGGCTACCTGCAGAACGTGCATCAATCGTTCCCGGTGTATTTCCGCGAGCAGATGTTCCATAACTTGTTGGTCCAGCGCGGCTATGTGGTGCTGGACATGGACTACCGCGCGTCCGAAGGCTACGGCCGCGACTGGCGCACGGCGATCTACCGCAACATGGGCCATCCGGAACTGGAAGACCTGCTCGACGGCAAGGCCTGGCTGGTGAAGGAACACCATGTCGATGCTCATCGTGTAGGCATCTACGGCGGCAGCTACGGCGGCTTCATGACCTTGATGTCGCTGTTCCGCGCGCCCGGTGAATTTGCCGCCGGAGCGGCGCTGCGCCCGGTAGCCGATTGGTCCAGCTACAACCAGGAATACACCTCCAACATCCTCAACGATCCGCAGATCGATCCCGAGGCATACACCACCAGTTCGCCCATCTACTATGCCGACCAGCAGCGCGATCCACTGTTGATCATGCACGGCCTGATCGACGACAACGTGATGGCCAGCGATTCCATTCGCCTGTACCAGCGGTTGATTGAATTGCACAAGAAGGACTTCTGGATCTCGCTGTACCCGATGGAGCGCCACAGCTTCGTGCATGCGGATTCCTGGCACGATGAATACCGCCGCATCGATGAGTTGTTCCACGACAAGCTCGGCCAGTAGGCATGCATGCGGCCATCGCCGGGTTCGCCCTGAGTTTTTCGCTGATCCTGGCCATCGGCGCGCAGAATGCGTTCGTGCTGCGCCAGGGCCTGCGCCGCGAGCACGTGTTCTGGGTGTGCCTGGTGTGCGCTTTGTCTGATGCGGCGCTGATCGGTGCGGGCGTGCTGGGTTTCGCCAGCGTCATCGATCGCGTGCCGTGGATCGTTCAGGTGATGCGCTGGGTGGGCGCGGCGTGCCTTTTCATCT
>NZ_DATHFX010000104.1:0-2228 GCF_035317885.1 Pinirhizobacter sp. | reverse complement strand
AACCTTTCCGAAGGCGATCTCTACCTCGCCGGCCGTGTGTCCGACAACGTGGGCGGCTTCGTCAAGGTCGAGGCCGACCGCACCGGCCACGACACCTACAACACGGTACTGCGCACCGTGGATCTTCGGTTCGTGGCCAAGGAACTGAAGTTTGCCGGCAAGGATCTGCTGCTGGGCGTGAGCGTGAACAACACCCCGGGTTTCGACGACCCCCTGAACGCATTGTCGGCGTCGAACCAGATCTCGCCTGCTGGCGTCACCGGCACCCTGCTGAATTTCTCGTCCTCCAATGCCCCGGCCAGCCGCGTGATCGGCGCCACCGTGTACGCGTTGTTCGATACCAACTGGTACGGCGAGGTGGGTACGTACAACTCCCTGCCCACGTCGCTCCAGGACCATCTCGGCTACAACGTCGCAAGCGATCCGGGCAAGCTCAGCGACACCGGCTACTTCCGCTTCGCGTACATGAAGGACATGAAGAGCCAGTACTTCTCCGCAGGCCTGGTAGGACTGACCACCAAGCGCGAGCTTCCGCGCAACGGTGGTCCCAAGGACGACATCACCGACCTCGGTTACGACGTCAGCTACCAGTACCTGGGTAACCGCGAGCACATCGTGCAGCTGTCTTACTCGAATATCCTCGAGAAGCGGAAATATGGCAGCACGTTCGCCAGCCCCACCGACCCGACGCTGTTTTCCCGTTCGCGGGGTAACGTGCACGACCAGACGCTCACCGCCACGTACATCTTCAAGCAGAGCTATGGCGTGACCGTGAGCCACTTGCTAAGTACCGGCTCGTCCGATCCGGTGCGCTACACGCCCAATGGCGATCCTGACACCACGGCCAACCTGATCAGCGTGTTCTGGGTGCCCATGGGCAA
Organism: Pinirhizobacter sp.; assembly: GCF_035317885.1. GTDB lineage: Bacteria > Pseudomonadota > Gammaproteobacteria > Xanthomonadales > Rhodanobacteraceae > Pinirhizobacter. The sequence continues at coordinate 1,347 of NZ_DATHFX010000104.1, read as the reverse complement.
GGACGACTCGTTTATCCGCTGGGGCAATCTCAAGCTCTCGGCCACCTGGTTCCGCTTCACCAAGTTCAATGGCGCCACCAGCAACATTTTCGCAGCTCCGGTCGGTGCCCCGAGGACGAATCCCGGTGACTTCAACGCGTTCACGGTTGCCGCGAACGTCGCCTTCTAAACCCAGCACGGAGTATTGAGTGTGACGAAGTTGATTTTGGGGATATCCGCCGCGGTCCTCGTTCTCGGCTGGATGCTTGCCCCACCCCCGGCCCTGGCGGGTGACGCGGCCGCCGGGGCGGACGTCTTCAAGAAGGAATGCTCCGAATGCCACACCACCAAGGAAGGCCGTAACAAGAAGGGGCCAAGCCTGTTCGGCATTGTCGGGCGCAAGGCGGCCAGTATCCCGGACTACAGCTATTCCGATGCCCTGAAGGCCAGGACCGATTGGGTCTGGACGGCTGACAAACTGCACTGGTACCTGTCACAGCCAGTGAAACAAGCCAACCCGGGTACCAAGATGAAATACGATGGGCTGGACGATCCGAAAGCCCTGGACGACCTCATCACATACCTGGGCACCAATCACTGAAAACGTGGTGTGCAAGCCTTCCAAGGGGATTGGCGGTGGTTGCGGCCTGGTTCGCCGCCACCGGCATGCCCGTGCCCGTTCATGCCCAGTCCAATTTCAGCGGCCAGGTAGCCGTGGGCTCGCAACTGGTGGACCGGGGCCTGGCGATCACCCCCGCCCGGCCCGTGGTGCAGGGCGCGGTGAACTGGGCCACGCCTGATGGCTGGTCGGTGGGTGCCTCGGCCGGGGCTCTTATGCGCTCCCCGGGGAATATCGCCGAATCGCTCCTGCAAGGTTCCCGTGCCTGGGTGGTATCCACCAATTGGCAGGTCCAGGCCAGCCTGATGTATTACCGCTATACCCGGAGCGGCAATTCGCGGGTGTATAGCCGTACCGAGGCCGGCATGGCCTGGGTGTACCGCGACACACTCACCCTTTCCCTATCGGCCATCCGAGCCCTCCATGCGCCCGACCACGAGGTACGGCCGGGCGCGGACATCGACTTCCGCTGGCCGCTGCCACGGGATTTGAGCTTCTCGGCTGGCGCGGGAGTCTCGCAGGCCCTGATACTGGTCGGCGGGTACTACGCCAATGGCGCCGGGATGCGCTACCCCCGAGTGGGCGCGGCCACGTACCGCTACGGCCACGTTGGGCTGGCCTGGGCCCACGGCCGCTGGCGGGTGGAGCTCGAGCGCGTGGCGACCGACCTCGGTGACCGGGCCCGCGAGGGAAACCTGGACGCCGCACCGTGGATAGGCACCATTTCCCTGTCGTTTTAGCCGACGAAG
>NZ_DATHFX010000103.1:0-11258 GCF_035317885.1 Pinirhizobacter sp. | reverse complement strand
GCCGAGCAGGCACACCACGCGGAACGGAATGGCGCGCATCGGCATCAGCGTGCCGAAACTCACCGCACCGCCCATGAAACGCTGCGACAGCTCGCCCCGATCGAAGCCTTCCAGCCACGCGTCGGCCACGATCGCCACGGGCAACGGTTCGTCGACGGCGGCCTCGGCGCAGGCGTCTTCCCATTGCTCGAGAATCTCCCCCAGCCGTTCCAGGCGCGTAGTGTCCGCGGCATCGGATCGGTCGAAGAAAAGCTGCAGGAGGCGGCGCAGGCGCACGCCCCACTCAGCCGGCGTCGCCGGCTCGCGAAGGAACAGCCACGCCTCTTCCAGGGCCGCCAAAAGGTCGGCCAGCGGACCGACCAACGCGGCATCGAGCCCTGCGACTTCGTCGTAAGGTTCGATGCCGTCCAGCGGCTCGCCCTCACCCACGGCATAGCCCAACAGCATGCGCCGCAGGCCGAAGCGCCAACTGTTCTGTTCCAGCGGCGGCAAACCGATCCAGGCTCGCTGGCCGCCATGCAGGCCCCAGCGCACACCCGCGCCTTCGATCCAGCGACGCAGCGTGGGCAGGTCGTCGTCGGCAAGGCCGAAGCGGCGGCGCACGGCGGGGACATCGATGAGGTCGAGCAGTTCGCTGACCGCGAAGCGCGACTGGTCGAGCCCCAGCAGATGCTCGAGCGCCATCACCAGCGGTACGTTGCCACGCGCCTGGCGGTCGGCAACGGTGAACGGGATAAAACGCGGATCGTCACCGTCGATGCGCCCGAAGACCGCTTCGATGTACGGCGCATAGGTGCCGATGTCCGGCACCATCACGATCACATCGCGCGGCTGCAGCGGGGCACCGCTCGCTGCCGCGGCGGCAAAACGCGCAAGCAGCGCATCGTGCAGTATCTCCACTTCCCGCAGTGGGCCGTGCGCCACATGGAAAATGATCGAGTCGTCATCCGTACGCAATTCATGCTTTGCGCTGGGAGACGGCAATGGATCGAGGTTGAAGATCGCCTGCTGCACCGACGCCAGCAGATGGTCGCGGCCAGGGTCGGTAAAAAGATCGACCCGCTGCTCCCACGCGGTGAAATGCGCACGGTAGCTTTCCACCTGGTCGAAGGCGTCGAGCATGCGGATGTAGTCGCGCCCCTGCTTGCCCCAGGCCGCCAGCAACGGATTGGCATGCAGGTGCATATCCTCAAGCTCGGGAGCTTCCGGTGCTCCCGGCTTGGCCGCCTGGCGCCGTTGCGCGGCACGCAATAGCTCGCGGTCTTCCACGATATCCGCCCAGTAGTGCCGGCATGGGTTCATCACCACCAGCAATACCTGGCAGTGCCCGCTTAGCGCGGCCAGCGCCTCGAGTGTCTGCTGAGGCAGCGAAGACATGCCGAATACCACGATCCGCCGTGGCAACCGCGGGAATTGCGCGCCAGGCGCCATCGCCGCCTGCATGAAGCGCGCATGCACGGCAGCGCGGTGGCCATCGCGTTGCGACGCATCCACGTCGGCCAGTACCGCCCGCCAAAGCTCCGCCTGCCACTGCTGGCCATCGGGGAGCGCCCGCTCGGTGCCACGCAGGTCGTCGCGAAGGATGTCGCGCCCGGCGGCCCAGTCGTCGAGCCAGCTGGCGCGATACACCTGGTATTGGTCGAAGAGATCGGCGAGCCGGCGGGCCAGCTGGTAGCGCTTGCTGGTGTCATCGTCATCGCCCAGGTAACGGCGGAGCGGCGCAAAGGCCTCGCGCTCGAGCTGGGCCGGCAACAGGCGCAGCAGGCGCCAGGAAAGGCGGGATTCGTCGAAGGGTGACTCCGCCGGCACGGCGCCCGGCCCAAGCACCGCGCGATAGGCTGCCCACAGGAACCGCCCCGGCAGCTGCACATTCACTGCGGCACTGATGCTTAAGCCCCCATCGGCCCGGTCGCGCGCCAGTGCCATCTTGAACCACTGCGCGATGCCGTTGCTCTGCACCAGCACGGTTTCGTCTTCCAGCGGCCCAAGCGGCTCTCGCTGCAGCCACGCGGAGAGCACGTCGCGCAGTTCTTCCAGGCGATTGCCGTGCAGCACCATGAAGCCGGGCACGATCTCGGTGGTCCGCAGGTTCAATCCCTTTGCCTCCGCTGCCCGGGTGAAGTCACATGGTTGCCCTAAGGCGTCTCACCGTCCGCGACCTGGCGTTAGAAAGGCTTGGCCAACACCAGCAGGATGATGGCAAACAGCACCAGCACCGGCAGCTCGTTGAACAGGCGCAGGCTGCGCGAAGGCGGCAGCGCGCCGCCAGCCTCGACGCGCTTCAACAGTTTTCCGGTCCAGATGAAATACCCCAGCAGGATCACCACGCCGGCGAGCTTGGCGTCGAGCCAGTGGCCGGTGACCACCTGCGGCAGGATGGGGGTCACCAGGTGGCCCAGCCACAGGGTGAGGCCGAAGATGAATGCAAAGCCGAACATCATGTGGCCGAACTTGTACAGGCGGCGCCCCATCAGCAGCAGCCGGGCGTGCACGGCAGGTTCCCCAGCCGTCTCGGCCACGTTCACCAGGATCCTGGGCAGGTAGAACACCGCGGCCATCCAGGCCACGACGAAAAGAATGTGCAACGACTTGATCACGAAGTAGGTCATGGAATGCGTCGCCTGCGCTGCCGGGGTGCAGCGTCGACCATGATAGCCCGGCCACCGGGCACACCGGGAGCGACGACGCCGCATTCACCGCCAGGGCGGAATATCGGGCCCATGAGCCTCCACGACTACCGACGCAAGCGGAACTTCGCCAGTACGCGCGAACCCACGGCCGAGAGCGCGGTACCGGCAGGCTCCCGGTCGATCTTCGTGGTGCAGTTGCACCACGCCAGCCGCCGTCATTTCGATTTCCGCCTGCAGGTGGGCAATGCCCTGAAGAGCTGGGCGGTCCCCAAGGGCCCCAGCTACGACCCGGCGGTGAAGCGCCTGGCCGTGGAGGTCGAGGACCACCCCGTGGCCTACGCCGATTTCGAGGGCGACATCGAGGAAGGCTACGGCAAAGGACACGTGGACACCTTTGACCGCGGCGTCTGGTCCACCACCGGCGATGCCGAAGCGCAACTGCGCAAGGGACATCTTCATTTCGAACTGTTCGGCGAGCGCCTGAAGGGCAGCTGGCACCTGGTTCGCAGCGGCAAGCAGGAGCGCCAGCCGGCGTGGTTCCTGATCAAGGAAAAAGACGCCTATGCCGGCGACGTCGAAGCAGACGACCTACTGGATGCAAAGATGGCTGCCAGCACACGCTTCGCTTCGAAGAAGAAGGTATCGGTAAAAGCCGCGCGCAAGCAGGCACCGAAGACCCGCGCCGCGCCGCGCGCACCCTTGATCAGGAAGGCGGCGGCCCTCGATGGCGCACGCAAGGCCCGGCCGTCGGCCGCCTTCTTCAAGCCCGAGCTTGCCACGCTTGGCGAGGCGCCACCGCAGGGCGAGCAGTGGCTGCACGAAGTCAAATGGGATGGCTACCGGATCCTCACCACGGTGGTGGGCGGCCAGGTCACCCTGTATTCGCGCAACGGGCTGCACTGGAACGAGCGATTGCCCGACATCGCCGCCGCGGTGCAGGCGCTGGGCCTGGATTCCGCCCGCCTCGACGGCGAGCTGATCGCGCTGGTCGATAGCCGCAGCGACTTCAATGCACTGCAAAAAACCCTTTCCGGCGAAGCCCAGGCACCGCTGGTGTACATGCTGTTCGACCTTCCCTATTTCGAGGGCCTGGACCTGTCAAAGACAGCATTGGTGGAGCGCAAGGAAATCCTTCAGAAACTCATCGCGCACGCACCCAAGCACCTTTCCTTCAGCACCCACACCATCGGCAACGGCGACGAGGTGTTCGCCATGGCCATGGAGCAGAAGCTCGAAGGCATCATCAGCAAGCGGGTGGACGGCGGCTACCGGTCCGGTCGCGGCAACGACTGGCTGAAGGTGAAGCGGCTGGAAGCGGACGAATTCGCGGTGGTGGGATACACACCACCCAAGGGCAGTCGCACCGGCTTCGGCTCGCTGCTGCTGGCAAGACCCGATGGCAAGAAAGGCTGGACGTATGTGGGCCGCGTGGGCACGGGGTTCTCCGATGCCCAGTTGAAACAGTTGGCGAAGACGCTGGCGAAGGAAGGCGTGCCCAAACCGACCGTCACCATCGATGCCATCGATCCACTGTTGCGCGGCGCCTTGTGGGTGCCGCCCACCGCCGTGGCCGAGGTGTACTACCGCGGCATCGGCAACAAGAACCTGTTGCGGCAACCCAGCCTGAAGGGGCTTCGCATGGACAAAAGCACGAAGGACCTGAAGAACAGCGACCGGGCGGCGCCGAAGAAGGCGTCGGCTACCCGATCGGCCCAGGCGACCAAGGTCACGTCGACCAAAGCCACGCGCACGGGAAAACCAGCATCGTCGCGCCGCAAAGCCGCCGACATCCGGATCACCCACCCCGACCGTGTGGTCTTCCCCGACGACGGCATCACCAAGCAGGATGTGGTGGATTACTACCGCGCAGTGATGGACTGGTTCCTGCCCGGTGTGATCGAACGGCCGACATCGGTGATCCGCTGCCCTTCCGGCACCGCCAAGGCCTGTTTCTTCCAGAAGCACATGATGGCCGGGCTGCATCATGTGGGCGTGGCCAAGCTCAAGGAGGAAAGCGGCGGCACCGGGGAATACCTGTATCCCGACGGCGCTGACAGCGTGATCGAGCTGGTGCAGTTCAACGCGCTGGAATTCCATCCGTGGGGATCCACGGTCAAGGACCCCGACCGTGCCACGCGCATCGTTTTCGACCTTGATCCCGGTGACGGGGTGGAATGGAAGCGCGTGGTTGCCGGCGCCCGCACCATACGCAAGCTACTGCAGCAGGCGGGACTTGAATCCTTCGTGCGCACCACCGGCGGCAAGGGCCTGCACGTGGTTGTGCCGTTGAATCCCGGATGCACGTGGGACGTGGTCAAATCCTTCGCCCATGGATTCGCCGATGTCATGGCGCAGATGCATCCATTGGAGTTCATTGCCGTGGCAAGCAAGCGCTCGCGAAAAGGCCTGATCTACCTGGACTATCTGCGCAATGGTCGCGGCGCCACGGCCGTGGCCTCTTATTCCCTTCGCGCGCGCGGCGGCGCGCCGGTGGCGGTCCCCCTGCGCTGGGAGGAACTGAGCAAGCTCAAATCCGGCCACGACTTCGACATTCACACCACACCCGCCCGCCTGTCCCGGTTGAAGAACGACCCCTGGGCCGGCATCGACAAGCTCAGGCAGAATCTCGACGACGTCCACGGCAAGCTCGGAAGCTGATCGCGGGCTTACCGCTTTTTCTTGCCCCGTTTGCCCAGGGCGAGGCTTTCCCTCAGGCTAGGCGGGCACTGACCAGTGGAGAGTTGCGATGCGGGGTGGCTGTCGTACGTTGTGGGGCGCCCTGGCGCTGATGCTCATCGCGCCCCCAGTGATGGCTGCCGATGGTAGCCTCGCCACCGCTTATTCCCGGTTGCAGCAGGCCGCCGCCGCGCCAGGGCCGATCCACGCGCGCAACGAGCAATTGCGCAGGCTCTACGCCGCCACCATCGCACCCCAGCAGAATGTCGGACACACCGCCACGGCCACACCGGCGGACCTGGCCTCGCTTTACGATGCCGCCGGCTTCATGGCCACCACCGTGCGCGACAACGCGTACCTGCGCGACATGCAGCTGGACCTCTCCGAACTGCAGCGGCGAAAGCTCGATACCGATGCGGTGTACCAGTCGATGTACGGTGCACTGGTGATCACCCGCCGCTTCCCCGAGGCAACCACCCTCGCCCGCCGCCATCGCAGCGCGAAGCTCGATGTCTTGCCCCACCTGGTGGAGTCGTCGGACCTGCGCAAGAGCGGTCCCACGGAACTTGCCTTCTCGCCCGACGGAAAAACCCTCATCCGCCAGCACGTGAGCCTGGGCAAAGGCATGAGCATGGTAATCATTGGCGGCCCGAGCGATGCCGCCACCACGGCGGCGATCAGCGCGATTGAGGCCGATCCGAAACTCAGCACCGCCCTGAGCGGCAAGATCACCCTTGTCGCCACCCCCACTCCCGCCCTGGACGCACCGGCTTTCCTGAAGTGGAACGCCACGCACCCGGCAACACCGATGACACTGGTCTACCGCGAATCGGAATGGACGATGATCACCCACTGGACGATCCCGACGTTCTACGTGCTTGACCACGGGAAGGTGGTGACGGTGATACAGGACAACGAGCCTGAGATCGTCCGGCAGAAGATTGCCTCAGCACTGGCCGCGCCTCGGACGTCGAAATAGGCAGAGCCCAAGTAAGTTATTTGTACATACAATTAGCTTGACGGATGGGTAATCCCACTCCATACTTGAGCTATGGAGATTTCGTACGACCCCCGCAAGGATGCGAGGAACGTAGCCGTTCGTGGCTTGTCGTTCGATCTCGTCAGGCTGATGGATTTCGACGCCGCCCTTGTCAAAGTCGACGACCGGAATGACTACGGCGAAATTCGCTACATCGCCCTGTCAACGATTCGCGAGCGTGTATTCGTCGTGGTGTTCAAGACGACAACATCAGGCATTCGCGTGATCAGTTTTCGAAAAGCCAATGCGCGTGAGGTAAAAACCTATGAAACGTGGCGATCGCCCGCTCACCACACGTGACGGGGAACTCAGGGAAGATCTGACCCACGCGGAGTTGGCAACGTTCGCCCCTGCCGCGGATGTCCTCCCCCTGCACGTGCAGGAAAAACTCGGTATGCGCGTGAGAGGACCGCAGAAGACACCGACCAAGATTCCGACGTCCATTAGACTCTCGCCCAATGTAATTGATGCCTTCAAGGCAACGGGACGTGGCTGGCAATCGAGGATCGACGACGCCTTGCAGACGTACCTCGTCGAACATCCAACTCCTGGCCATCGCAGCTAAATCGCGGGCACAAAAAAAGACCGTTGCCGGTCTTTTTTATTCAATTTCCACCTTTCCCTTCAAGGAAAAGTGGTGGGCGGTACAAGGATCGAACTTGTGACCCCTACCATGTCAAGGTAGTGCTCTACCGCTGAGCTAACCGCCCGTCGAGCCCGAAATTGTAGCAATGGGCCGGGCGGGGGTGCAAGCGGGGGCCCGAAGGCTAGCCCAGGAGGGCCTGGTCCCGAAGCCTGCCGATGTCGTCACGCACCCGTGCCGCCTCCTCGAATTCCAGGTTCTGGGCGTGCTTGTACATCTTCGTCTCGAGCTTCTTGATCATGGCGGCGGCCTGAGTCGGCGACAGCCTGCTGTAATCATCGGCCCGTTGCTCGCCGATCTTCACGTCGCCGGCGTTCCTCTTCCGGCCACGGGTACCGAAGTCGCCGCGGGCGCCTTCCATGATGTCGGCGATGCGACGGACGATGGTGGTGGGGGTGATGCCGTGCTCGGCGTTGTACTCGACCTGCTTCTCCCGGCGGCGGGATGTCTCGTCGATAGCCGCCTGCATCGAACGGGTGACCTTGTCGGCGTAGAGGATCGCCCTGCCCCGCACGTTGCGGGCGGCCCGGCCGATGGTCTGGATCAAGGAACCGGTCGAGCGCAGGAAGCCTTCCTTGTCGGCGTCCAGGATCGCCACCAGCGCCACCTCGGGCATGTCCAGGCCCTCGCGAAGCAGATTGATGCCCACCAGCACATCGAATTTCCCCAATCGAAGATCGCGGATGATCTCCGTGCGCTCCACTGTCTCGATGTCCGAATGCAGGTAGCGCACCTTGACGTCGTGCTCGCCCAGGTAATCGGTGAGGTTCTCGGACATGCGCTTGGTGAGCGTGGTCACCAGCACGCGGTCGCCCATGGCCACCACCTTCTTGATCTCGCCAAGCAGGTCGTCCACCTGCGTGCGCACCGGGCGGATTTCCACTTCTGGGTCGATCAACCCCGTCGGACGCACCACCAGTTCCACCACGGCGTCGCCCGAATGCTGCATTTCGTAGGATGCGGGTGTGGCCGAGACGTAGATCGCCCGCGGCGCGCGGCGCTCCCATTCGTCGAATTTCAGCGGCCGGTTGTCCATCGCCGAAGGCAGGCGGAAACCGAATTCCACCAGGGTTTCCTTGCGCGAGCGGTCGCCCTTGTACATGGCGCCCAGCTGCGGGATGGTGACGTGGGACTCGTCCACTACCAGCAGCGCATCGGCCGGCAGGTAATCGAACAGGGTCGGCGGAGGCTCGCCCGGGGCACGGCGGGTCATGTGGCGGGAATAATTCTCGATGCCCTGGCAGAAACCCACCTCGGTCATCATCTCCAGGTCAAAGCGCGTGCGCTGCTCCAGGCGCTGGGCTTCCACCAGCTTGTTTTCCCGATAGAGGAATTCCAGGCGGTCCTTCAATTCGTCCTTGATCGTCTCGATGGCGTTCAACACGCTCTGCCGGGTGCTGGCGTAATGCGTCTTCGGGTACACCGTGTAGCGCGGCACCTGCCGCAGTACCTCGCCGGTGAGTGGATCGAAGATCGACAATCGCTCCACGTCGCCGTCGAACAGCTCGATGCGCAAGGCTTCGGAGTCCGATTCGGCCGGGAATACATCGACAATCTCGCCGCGCACGCGATACGTGCCGCGCCGGAAATCCATCTCGTTGCGCGCGTACTGCAATTCGGTGAGCTGGCGGATCAGCGCGCGTTGGTCGACATGGTCGCCCTTGGCGATGATCAGGCGCAGCTTCAGGTAATCGTCCGGATCGCCCAGGCCGTAGATGGCCGATACCGTGGCCACGATCAGCGCGTCGTCGCGCGAGAGCAGTGCCTTGGTCGCCGCCAGGCGCATCTGTTCGATGTGGTCGTTGATGCTCGAATCCTTCTCGATGAAGGTATCGGACGCCACCACATAGGCTTCGGGCTGGTAGTAGTCGTAGTAGCTGACGAAATACTGCACGGAGTTATGCGGGAAGAATTCGCGGAATTCCCCGTACAACTGCGCGGCCAGGGTCTTGTTCGGTGCCAGCACCAGGGTGGGCTTCTGCACGTTCTGGATGAGATTGGCGATGGTGAAGGTCTTGCCGGAACCGGTCACGCCCAGCAGGGTCTGGCCGGCAAGGCCGGCATCGAAACCCTCGGTGAGGCGGCGGATGGCATCGGGCTGGTCGCCCGACGGTTGGTAGGGCGAGACAAGCTGGAAGCGGTCGGTCATCGTAGCCAGATGGGGACGCGGCCCTACATCTTAAACGCCAGGCGCCTAGGAGGCGTGTAGAGCCGCGGGTACGCCCAGGGGCAGCCTGTACCGATGGCGGTCGGGCCGGACCCGGGCCCACGATGGCGTCCATGTGGATTCCGTCCCGCACCAAGGCCGTCACGCTCGTGGAACTGCTGGCCACGCTCGCCACGATGGCCATCCTGGCCATCGTGGCGACGCCGAGCCTGGCTACCCTGATTCAACGCACGCGGGTACGCAGCCAGACCGATGCCCTTCTTGCCGCGTTCGCCCTGGCACGCTCGGAAGCCGTCATGCGGGGAATTCCGATCATCGTATGCCCGGGTAAGCATGGAATCGCCTGCGACCGCGCCGCAAGCTGGCACGAGGGCTGGTTCGTGGCCCCCGACCCGCATCGTGATGCCCGGCGGCTTGGCACACCCATCTGGGTGGAACAGGGCACGGGGAATCCTTCCGTCCGCGGCCTGGGCACGCGCCCCTACAGCCGGTTCTATCCGGACGGTACGTCCCGTGGGCACAATCTCACCGTCGTGTTCTGCACGGTGGGCAAGCCCGACAGCGCGCAGGCGGTGGTGCTGGCCACCAGTGGCCGCGCGCGGCAGCAGGCAAACCACACCGCCCATGCCCAGGCCTGCGCCCAAGTGCCCGCCGCCGGTTCTTGACAGCCTTCGGCGTCCAACCCAAAATACGCGACTCCCCGCCCGAATAGCTCAGCTGGTTAGAGCACTTGACTGTTAATCAGGGGGTCGTTGGTTCGAGTCCAACTTCGGGCGCCAGAGATTTCAAGGCCTTGCAGAGATGCGAGGCCTTTATTTTTGGGCTTATGAAAAATCGCCAGTGGGATCGTGGATGAAGTACGGCTGCGTGGTGCCCGCATTCCCTCGCCAACCGTAAATCACCAAACAGGATATCGCAACGGTCCCGGTATCATGACCGCTGCACTTGTCAGGGAGCATCAGGTCGTGACACTCGAAAATGCCGACAACGTCGTGCTTAACGCGCCGCCAATCAACGATTTCCCGGACGAGTACTTCGCTCAGCATGACGAAGATGTGCGCGTTCTGGTGGAACACTTTCCATACATGGGGATTGCGTCGTCTGCGGACGCGTCGAAGTTGGTCGTACTCGAGATCGGCGCTGGCGTGGGAATGCATTCCGGGCTACTCAGCGACCATTTCGGCCGCGTGCTGGCAACCGATATCTTCAAGTACACGGCATTGCGCGAGGGCACCTTTGCAGCTCACGTCGCCGCTGAACATCGTCGGCATGGCTTCCCATTCCACGCGGAACGAATCGACTTCATCACGTCCAGTGCGATGGATCTCATCCTCCGGGATAACGTGGCCGATATCGGCGTCTCGATCAATACCTTCGAGCACATCCCGGATCCGGGTGCCGCCCTCAATGAGCTGCTGAGGTGTGTGAAACAAGGCGGCTACCTTTACATCCAGTTCGATCCGATCTGGACCGCCGACACCGGCTCTCACTTCTTGAATTACGTACCTGAACCCTGGGGACATCTGGTGTATTCGGAAGTCGAATTCGTCGCCAGGATGCGTGCCGCCGGCGCCGAGGAATACGAGGTCGCCAGCTTCACCGATGGCATCAATAAACGCCGCTACGCCTACTTCCAGCAGATTCTCGCCGATGGAGAGTCACGGGGGCGCTTCACGGTGGTAAGCAAGACCCTTCCCGAGCATTGGTGGGGAGTCGTCGATCCTAGCCACACCAGTCATCCTTTCATGCAGAAGGCGCTCCAGCTCGGCTATACCGAGCAGGAGCTAATGACCCGGGGCGTGCGCTGGGTCCTGCGCGTTTCCTAGCTGGCTGCCGATACGGCGTGCAGCGATGCACGCCCTTTTCTTTTACTGCCGAAACTACTTTCCAACCAGGACGGAAGTTCCAGCCGGCACGATGTAGCAAGCCTTCGCCGCCTTGCATGCATCGGCGTTGATCGTGGCGTCTTCGTTCGGAAGGGCACGGCCAAGGGTTACATCGAGGATTTCCACCGGCAATCCGCGATCCCCGCGGAAGCGTCAACCCAGGCTGATCCACGCCTTGAGTCCCTGCCAAAGCAGGGGTGCGGTCAACCCGATCACG
>NZ_DATHFX010000102.1:0-8508 GCF_035317885.1 Pinirhizobacter sp. | reverse complement strand
GACCTCAACATCGAATATGGCCGTCTGGAACTGGAGCAGGCCACCTGGGCGGAGCCCGCGCGCATCGATGCCGAGGCGCGGAAGCTGGGCATGCTCGATCCGCGTCCACAGGACATCCAGTTGGTGCGCCGATGAAATTCCGTGTCGACCGCACCCCGGTTCCCAGCCGCCGCCGCGGCCAGGGCCCCTCCACGCGCAAGCGCATGATGCTGGTGGTGGTCTTGCTGGGCCTGGCCTCCGCTGGGCTGGTGGTGCGCGCGTTCGACCTGCAAGTGGTGCGCAAGCAGTTCTACCAGGACCAGGGCGACGCCCGCTTCCTTCGCGAAGTGCCCATCGCGGTGTCGCGCGGCACCATCTTCGACCGAAACGGCGAGCCGCTGGCGGTGTCCACGCCGGTGATGTCGATCTGGGCCAACCCGCCGGAGGTGCTGGAAAACGAAGAGCGCATCCCGGAACTTGCCAAGGCGCTTGGCATGGATCCGGCGGACCTCAAATCCAAGCTCGAACAGCGCTCGGACCGCGAATTCATGTACCTGATCCGGCAGATGCGCCCGGACCGCGCGCAGGCCATCGTGGATATGAAGATCCCCGGCGTGAATGCGCAGCGGGAGTTCCGCCGTTACTACCCGTCGGGTTCGGTTACGGCCCATATTCTTGGATTCACCAATATCGACGACCGCGGCCAGGAAGGCCTGGAGCTCGCCTTCGACGATTGGCTCGCCGGCAAGCCGGGCTCCAAGCGGGTGATCCGCGACCGCATGGGCCACACGGTGGAAGATGTCGAGCAGGTGCGCGAGCCGCAGCCCGGCCGCGACATCACGCTGTCCATCGACCGCCGCATCCAGTACCTGGCCTACAGCGCGCTGCGCGAAACCATCCAGAAGTTCGACGCCGATTCAGGCTCCATCGTGATGCTCGACGTACACACCGGCGAAGTGCTGGCCATGGCCAACCTGCCGGAGTTCAACCCGAACAACGTGAGGGGAAGCACGCCGAACGATCGCCGTAACCGGGCGATGACCGACGTAGTGGAACCGGGCTCCACGATGAAGGCGTTCACCCTCACCGCGGCGCTCACGTCTGGCAAGTACACGCCCACCAGTCCGCTGATCGAAACCTCGCCGGGCAGCTGGATGATGGGCGGACATCCGATCCGCGATACCCACAACTGGGGCACGCTCACGCCGACCGGCGTGATCACCAAGTCGTCGAACGTGGGTGCGGCGAAGATCGCCATGACCCTGGACACCGACCTCATGTACAGCACGTACAAGGCCTTCGGTTTCGGCAGCAGCACCGGTAGCGGTTTCCCTGGCGAAGCTGCCGGCTACCTGCCAGTCGGCCGTAGCTGGAAGCCGATCGAGAAATCGCGTATCGCCTACGGCTACAACCTCAACGTCACGCCGCTGCAGCTGGCGTCGGCTTATGCCGCCATCGGCAATGGAGGCGTGCTGCACTCACCGAGCTTCGTCAAGGGCCAGGACAATCCCGCCCAGCAGGTCACCACGCCGGAAATCGCCGGAGAGCTGGTGAGGATGCTCGAAACGGTGGTCGCTCCCGGCGGTACCGGTTCACCCTTTGCCGCCGTGGCCAACTACAGCGTTGCCGGCAAGACGGGAACCTCGCATAAGGCGAGCGCCGGCGGCTACGACGCGAAGGGTTACATCTCGCTATTCGTCGGCATGGTCCCGGCAAGCGCGCCGCGCCTGGTGACGGCGGTGGTGATCAACAATCCCAAGACCCGCGCCTACTACGGCGGCGTGGTGGCGGGCCCCGCCTTCGCACAGGTGATGGAGGGTGCAGTACGCCTGCTCGACATCCCGCCCGATAACGTCGGCCGCTGGTATGCCGGTGGCCCAAGCCAGGGCGGCATGATCGGCGCCACCAGCATGCCGCCGCCGGCCGCCGACGATTCGGCTGCCGAAGAGACGGTGCCATGAGCGAGCCGATGACCCTGTCCGTGCTGCTCGATGGCATCGCCGACGCCGGCAAGCGCGGCGACATCGTCGTGTCCGGCCTCACCCTTGATTCGCGCAACGTGAAGCCGGGCGATGCATTCATCGCCCTGGCCGGCACCCGCGAGCACGGCATTGCCTATGCTGCGTCCGCCGTGGAAACGGGTGCCGCCATCGTGCTGGCCGAGGCGCCATTGCCTGCCGAAGCCTCCCGGCCGGCCAACCAGGTGGTTTCCATCAAGCACCTGCGCCGCCATGTCGGCGAGCTCGCCGCGCGCTTTTACGGCCGTGCCTCCGAAGCGATGACCGTGGTCGGCGTGACCGGCACCAACGGCAAGACATCCACTGTGCAGATGCTGGCGCAGGCCTTCACCGCGCTGGGCAAGCGCACCGCCACCATCGGTACGCTTGGCGCGGGCCTGCACGGTTCGGTGGTGGCCGGCGAACGCACCACGCCCGATGCCATCAGCATGCAGGCGCAGATGGCGGAATTCCGCGCTGCGGGGGCCACCCACGTGGCGATGGAAGTGTCCTCGCACGCGCTCGAACAAAACCGGGTGAATGCGGTGGCCTTCGACATCGCGGTGTTCACCAACCTCACCCGCGACCACCTGGACTACCACGGCACGATGGAAGCCTATGGCGCGGCCAAGGCAAAATTGTTCGCCTGGC
Source organism: Pinirhizobacter sp. (assembly GCF_035317885.1). Classification (GTDB taxonomy): domain Bacteria; phylum Pseudomonadota; class Gammaproteobacteria; order Xanthomonadales; family Rhodanobacteraceae; genus Pinirhizobacter. Next base: position 5,881 of record NZ_DATHFX010000102.1, on the reverse strand, counting down.
CGGGCCTGCGCCATGCGGTGATCAACGTCGACGACCCGTTCGGCGCCAAACTGGTCAAACAGGTGGGCGAGGGCGTGCAGGTATGGCGCACCAGTACCGCCAGCGGCAGCGATGCAGACGTCCGTGCATCGATGATCACCACCAACGGCCAGGGCATTGCCTTCGAACTGACCACCCCGTGGGGCGTGCGCGTGATCCGCAGCCGTCTTATCGGCCGGTTCAACGTGGCAAACCTCCTGGCCGTCATTGCCGTGCTGGGTGCGTCGGGGGAGTCGTTCGAATCCATCGTCAATGCAATCACCGCGCTCGAACCGGTGGAAGGCCGCATGAACCGCATTGGCGGCGAGCGCGGAAAGCCACTATTGGTGGTTGACTACGCCCACACGCCCGACGCGCTTACCCAGGCGCTGAGCTCTGTGCGCGCGCATACCAGCGGCAAGGTGATCTGCGTGTTCGGCTGCGGCGGTGAGCGCGATCCCGGCAAACGGCCGCAAATGGGTGCCATCGCCGAGAAACTCGCCGACCTTGCGATCGTCACCGACGACAACCCGCGGGGCGAGGACGGCGACACCATCGTGGCGCAGATCCTGGCCGGTTTCACCCGCGCCGACTCAGTCGTGGTCGAGCGTGACCGTGAAGCGGCCATTCGCCTGGCCCTGCGCCACGCCCGCAAGGATGACGTGATCCTCGTCGCCGGCAAGGGCCACGAGACCTACCAGGAAGGCGCGCAAGGCAAGCGCCCGTTCGACGACATGGCGGTGGCCCGCGCCGCGATGGAGGCCCGCGCATGATGCGGCTCTCCACCATTGCACTGTGGACCCACGGCGCGCTGCAGGGCAGTGACGGCGAGGTTGGCGGCGTGTCCATTGATACGCGCACGATCAAGCCGGGCGATCTCTTCGTGGCCCTGGTCGGCGAGCGGCACGACGGCCACGACTTCGTCGCTGAAGCCGCCACGCGCGGCGCCGTTGCAGCGCTCGTCACCCGCCAATTGGCCCAGCCGATCGCGCAGGTCGTGGTGGACGACACCCTGCTGGCCCTGGGCGACCTTGCCAGCGCCGTGCGTGCCCAGTCGGACGTGCGCGTGATCGGCATCACTGGATCGAATGGCAAGACCACGGTGAAAACGCTCGCCGCGTCCATCCTGTCCCGCCATGGCCGCACGCACGTCAACAGCGGCAACTTCAACAACGAGATCGGCATGCCGCTCACGCTTTTGGCCATGCCGCCCGATTCCGAGTATGCGGTGCTGGAAATGGGCGCCGGCAAGCCGGGTGACATCGACTACCTCGCTGCCATCGCAAGGCCCGACATCGGCCTCGTCAATGGCATCGCGCCGGCGCATCTTGCGCGCATGGGAACCGTCGAAGGCGTAGCCGAAACCAAGGGCGCGCTGTACCACGCCTTGCCCGCCGACGGCGTGGCCATCGTCAATGCCGACGACGCCTTCGCGCCGATGTTCATGGGCATGGCGGGGGGGCGCCGCGTTTTGCGCTTCGGCCTGGATCATGCCGCCGACATCGGCGCGGACATCGTGGAACTGCGCCCGGAGAGTTCGCATTTCGTGCTGTCCACGCCACACGGCGATGCCGACGTCGAGCTGCCGCTGGGAGGTCGCCACAACGTCGCCAACGCCCTGGCCGCCGCCGCGATCGCCGTGGCGCTGGACGTGCCGATGGACACCATCGTCGAAGGTCTCGAGCGTGCCCCGCCCGTGCCCGGCCGCCTGAGCCTGCAGCCGATGGAAGGTGGCTGGACCCTGATCGACGACAGCTACAACGCCAACCCCGGTTCCACTGCCGCGGCCATCGATACGCTGGCGCTGGCCAAGGGCGAGCGCTGGCTGCTGCTGGGCGATATGGCCGAGCTCGGGCCCGATGCCGCCCGGCTGCATGCACAGGTGGGCGAACTGGCGCGCGCGCGCGGCATCGACCGCCTGTATGCCACCGGGCCGTTGTCGGCCTCGGCGGTGCAAGCCTTCGGTGAAGGCGCCCGTCATTTCGACAGCCAGCAGGCGCTGGCCGATGCCGCAATCGCCAACCTCAAGCCCGGCGTCACGGTGCTCATCAAGGGTTCGCGTTCGTCGGCCATGGAGCGTGTCGTGGCCGTTCTGGTGAAGCATGCCAAGGGAGGCTCCGATGCTGCTTGAGCTTGCCGACTGGATGGCCCGCCACTACACGGCGCTGCATCTTTTCCAGTACATCACCTTCCGCACGATCATGGCGGCGCTCACCGCGCTTGCGGTGTCGCTGCTGCTTGGCCCGGCGATGATCCGCCGCCTCGCCGCGCTGAAGGCCGGCCAGGTGGTGCGCAGTGATGGTCCGCAAACGCACCTGGTGAAGGCCGGTACGCCGACCATGGGCGGCACGCTGATCCTCTTCGCTGTCACCATCAGCACGCTTCTGTGGGCGGATCTTCGCAACCGCTATGTGTGGGTGGTGCTGGGCGTGATGCTGGCCTTCGGCGTGATCGGCTTCTACGACGACTACCGCAAGCTGGTGCTGAAGGACAGCCGGGGCCTTGCCAGCCGCTGGAAGTATTTCTGGCAATCGGTGTTCGGCCTGGGCGCGGCGCTGATCCTTTATTACACACACCAGCTGCCGGCCGAGACTGCCTTGTACGTGCCGCTGTTCAAGCAGGTGGCGCTGCCGTTGGGCCTGGCGTTCGTGGTCCTCGCCTATTTCATCATCGTCGGGTTCTCCAATGCGGTGAACCTCACCGACGGCCTGGACGGGCTGGCGATCATGCCCAGCGTGCTGGTGTCCGGTGCATTGGGCGTGTTTGCCTATCTCGCCGGCAACCGCGTGTTCTCCGAATACCTTGGCATTCCCTCCATTCCCGGTGCGGGCGAAATGGCCGTCTATTGCGGTGCGCTGGCCGGTGCGGGCCTGGGCTTCCTCTGGTTCAACACCTATCCCGCCCAGGTGTTCATGGGTGACGTCGGTGCGCTGGCGATCGGCGCGGCGCTCGGCGTGGTGGCAGTGATCGTGCGCCAGGAAATCGTGCTGCTGGTGATGGGCGGCGTCTTCGTGATGGAAACCGCGTCGGTGATGCTGCAGGTGGCCAGCTTCAAGTTGCGCGGCAAGCGCATCTTCCGCATGGCGCCGGTACACCACCATTTCGAGCTCAAGGGCTGGCCCGAGACCCGGGTCATCGTTCGCTTCTGGATCATCAGCGTCGTCCTTGTGCTGGTGGGCCTTGCCACGTTGAAGGTGCGGTGATGGGCCTCTTCGACGCATCCCAGGCACGGCGGCGGCAGGGGCCGCGCGGCCACTACGACATGCTGCTGATGGTGGCGGCGATCCTGCTGGTGAGCATGGGCCTGGTGATGATCGCCTCAAGCTCCATCGCCGTGGCCGATGGCGCCAACAAGGGCGCGTTCTATTTCTTCAAGCGCCACACGTTGTTCATCTCGCTCGGCTTCCTGTGCGCGGTGGTCGCCGCGCGCACCGAACTGAAGACGCTGGAGAAGCACAGCTTCCTGCTGATGCTGCTGGCCGTCATCATGCTGCTGGCGGTGTTCCTGCCCGTGCTCGGCATGCGCATCAACGGTGCGCGCCGCTGGCTGAACCTTTTCGTGACCAGCTTCCAGCCTGTGGAGGCGGTGAAGCTGATCCTTGTGGTGTACCTGGCCAGCTACCTGGTGCGGCATCGCGACGGCGTGGAATACAAACTGTTCGGCGTGGTCAAGCCACTGCTGGTGGCGAGCTTTGTGATCGTGCTGCTGCTGGCGCAGCCGGATTTCGGCTCCTCGGCACTGGTAATCGCGGTGACGGTGGGCATGATCTGGCTGGCCGGGGCGCGCATGCGCAACCTGGTGCTGCTGGGCCTGCCGCTGGTGCCGGCGATCGCATGGGCGGCGATGACCGAGGACTACCGCATGAAGCGGTTGACCTCGTTCCTGGACCCCTGGGCTCACCCGTACGACGACGGTTTCCAGCTCACCCAGGCGCTGATCGCCATCGGCCGCGGCGAGTGGCTGGGCGTAGGCCTGGGTTCGAGCGTGCAGAAGCTTTTCTACCTGCCCGAAGCGCACACCGACTTCATCCTGTCCGTGATCGCCGAGGAACTGGGCCTGGCCGGCGTGCTGTTCGTCATTGCGCTGTTCGCGGTGCTGGTGGGCCGCGGCCTGATGCTGGGCTTGCGTGGGGTCGAGATCGGCCAGCGCTTCGCCGGCTACATCGCCTTCGGGCTTTCGCTGATGATCGGCCTGCAGGCGATCGTCTCGATCGGCGTGAACCTGGGCGTGCTGCCGACCAAGGGCCTCACCTTGCCGTTGATCAGCTACGGCGGTTCGTCGGTGCTGCTGACCTGCGTGATGGTGGGCGTGCTGTTGCGCGCCACCTTCGAGATCAACCGGGCCATCGATGCACGGGCGATGGGTCCGCGCGTGGCGACCGACGGCATCAGCGTGCCGCTTGAACAGGGGGAGCCGGCATGAACGCGCAGGCACCCGTGCTGATCATGGCCGGCGGCACCGGCGGCCACATTTTCCCGGGACTTGCCGTGGCCGAGTCGCTGCGCGCGCTGGGCGTGCCGGTGGTGTGGCTGGGCGCCGACGGTGGCATGGAAACCCGCGTGGTGCCGGCGCACGGCATCGACCTGCACACCGTGGCCGTGGGTGGATTGCGCGGCAAGGGCCTGCGCACGCGCCTGGCCGCGCCACTGATGCTGCTGCGCTCATTGATGGCCTCGCGCAAGGTGCTGGCTTCGCTGCAACCGCGCAGCGTCCTGTCGATGGGCGGCTACGTCGCCGGCCCCGCCGGCATCGCCACCTGGATGTCCGGCCGGCCGCTACTGGTGCACGAACAGAACCGCGTGGCCGGATTCACCAACAAGGTGCTGGCGCGCCTGGCACGCCGCGTGCTGGCGGGTTTCGCCGATGCACTGCCCCATGCCGAGTGGGTGGGCAACCCGGTGCGTGCGGCGATCGCGGCCCTGCCGGTGCCGGAACAGCGGTTCGACGGCCGTCACGGCCAACGCCGCCTGCTGGTGCTCGGCGGCAGCCTGGGCGCAAGGGCCTTGAACCTCAACGTACCAGCGGCGCTCGCCCTGCTTCCGGAAGAACATCGTCCCGAGGTGCTGCATCAGTGCGGCGCGCGCGGTGTCGAGGAAGCGCGCAAGGCCTACGCCGACGCCGGTGTCGCCGCGCGTATCGAACCCTTCATCGAGGACATGGCCGCCGCCTACGGCTGGGCCGACCTCGCCGTTTGCCGTGCCGGAGCACTGACCATCGCTGAACTCACCGCCGCGGGCCTCGGCGCCGTGCTGATTCCCTTCCCCCATGCCGTGGACGACCACCAGACGCGCAATGCGCAGACCCTGGTGGCCGCCGGTGCCGCTGAACTCGTCCCTGAGCGCGGCATGGACACGGCTGCACTCTCCACGCGTCTGCGCGAATTGCTGGGCGACCGCCATCGCATGATGTCGATGGCCCAGGCAGCGCGTTCCCTGGCCAAGCCTGACGCGGCGACGGTCATCGCCCGCGCCTGCCTGGAGGTAGCGGCATGACGCCCGTCCGCCTCGGAGCCACCGACGACTTCATGTCGTCCTTCCGCGCTGTGCACTTCATCGGCATCGGCGGCGTCGGCATGAGCGGCATCGCCGAAGTGCTGCGCAACCTGGGCTATACCGTGTCCGGTTCCGATCGCGCCGCCAGCGCCACCACGCGCCGCCTGGAGTCACTGGGCATCACCGTGCACGTGGGCCACCGGCCCGAGAACGTGCAAGGTGCCGACGTGGTGGTGACCTCCAGCGCGATCGCCCGGGATAACGTGGAACTGATCGCCGCCCACGATGCGCGCACCGCGGTGATCCCCCGCGCCGAGATGCTTGGTGAGCTGATGCGCTTCCGCCGCGGCATCGCCATCGCCGGCACCCA
>NZ_DATHFX010000101.1:0-3559 GCF_035317885.1 Pinirhizobacter sp. | reverse complement strand
AGGAACTAGCGATGAACGAGTTCGGCAACTTGTTTCGCCAGCGTGTACGCGTCGTGCGACGGCGTGGCACTGTAAGCCTTGTTCGCGTGATTGAACGCATCGCCCCGGGCGAACCAGTCGACGTGCGCGGGTGGCTGGTGCGTAGCCAGCGAAGCATCGAGCGTGGCGAAGAAGGCTTGCCAGCGGGGGCGGTAATAGTCGCGCGTCAATCCCGACCAATCCTTGTTGCCATAATCGTGCAGGTCCGCTCCTTCGCTTGCCTTGCGATCGCCCCAGGTGGTGAGGATCGAGCGCGCATCGTAGTGCAGCACGGCATCTTCACCCGGGTTGGACGCCCAGCCCTTCACATGGGCAAGCCACGTCCCCAGCATGAAGTCCGCATCGGTCGCCAGCAGCTTGTCCTGCACGTCCATCAGCGACAGCCAGCGATCCTCGAGCGTTCGCAAGCCTCGTGCATCGCCGGCCTTGAAGGCCTGCTTGATCTGCGGCAACAGCCGGCGGCTTTCATTGGCCAGTACCTGGCGGGCTATATCGACCAGGTCGTATCGATAGGTCGGCGTGCCACGCAAGGCCGGGGCAACCTCAAGCAGTTCGTCCAGCGCGCCGCGGAACCGGTCTGGATCGTAGCGCAGGCCCTCCGGCGACCAGTTCGATGCGCGGTTCACATCCAGCGACGGCTGCGCCGCGAAGAGCGATTCCTGGCCGGCGTCGCGTTCGCTATGGAACTCAACACCTTCCGGGTGGAGGTCATAGGCGGTATCCAGGAGGATTCGCCACGCGGCACGCGCATGCGCATCGTCGCCGCCGTAGCGACGCCGTGCATAAGCGTCGGCCCAGGCGTAGCGGTCCACGGGGCCATCGTGCCAGGCCATTTCGGTGAAGAGCTCAAAGGCAAACGGATTGGAATCCATCCCTTCGGGAAATACCGCGGTGCCCACCATGTTGGCGTTGGCCGTACGCATGCGCGGCAAGCGCTCGGTGTAGTTACGGATGTTCGTGCCCAGCGTGGTGCGGCCGCCGAATGCCCAGATTCCGCCGAACAGGAAGGGCGCGCCCTGGAAATCGTGCATGCGGTTGTCGCGCGGGACCTTGTCGTGGTCGATATCGATGATGAAAAGCTTGGACCGGTCGACCCCGGCCAATAGATCCTGGCGGGGATTGCCCTGCCAGGCCAGCATCATCCAGGCCGCCCCCGGGTGCGCGGCGTGCAAAGCGCCTTGCACGGCACGCGCCGCCTCGGGTACGGGAACGTCGCCCGAGTCGCCGCCTTCCTGGAACACTTCCATGTCGTAGATCGCGCTGTCGCCGAAGAGTTCACGCTGGTGCCGGTAGAACGATGCCGCCACTTTCGCGAACATCCGGTCACGCGGATCGAGCCAGCCCGGCCGGGTGAAGCCGGCCCATTCACCCTGAGGCACGACGTGGGCGCCCGGAAAGCGCGTGGTGAAGTCGGCCGGCACGATGCCGTAGAAGCCGGGGAATACCGGCGTGATGCCCAGCTCGCGCAAGCGCGCCACGATGCGACGGGCCGAAGCTGCGCGCTTGTCCAGCAAGGTTTGGCTGATGGGAGCGTTGAAGCAGCACAGATTGCCCATCAGCTGCCAGTTCTGGTGCGCCGGTTGGGTAATCCAGCCGCGAATCGCGGCATCGTCGTAACCGAAATCGGCGAATGTTCGGTAGAGCACGGTGTCCATGCCGCGCTCGACGATCATGGCGTTGATGCCTGACAGGGCCAGCACGTCGATCTCGTGCTCCCAGCGTGGCCAGTCCCAATAAGGTGAGCTATAGCCGTCGGTGTTCTGGTTCAGCGCGTAGCGCCAGGCGAAGGCCGACGTGCGCTCGATGGTATGCGCCGGCAACGGCAGCCCGGGATCGAAGCGGCTGCCATTGGTGGACACCTGGCCATGCGCCACGTATTTCAGATACCAGTTCACACCAGCAAGCAGCGCACTGGCACTGGTGCCCTCCACCCGCGGATGGCCTTCGCGGTCGAGGATGCGAAAGCGCTCGCCCTCGCCTGCCATCGAAGCAAGCTCAAGCGCTGCGAAGCGTGCGGGAAACAGGCGATGTACCACGCCGCGCACCGGCGCCACGTCGAACGGCTTCGCCCAGGCTGCCGGCAGTGCCAGCAGCAGGACGAAAGTCACGCAGGCCCGACGTAGCGCGCGCATCATTTACCCGCAGCAGGAATCTCGATCACCACCAGGCCCTGGGGCGGGATGTCCAGGCCAAGCTTGCCGCCGGTGATGGCGACGCGCTCGGCAGGTGCCATCTCGCCGGCCTTGCGCAGCTTGACGATCTGCTCGCGGCTGGGGAATGGCGGCCGCCCCATGGCATCGAACGTGGCCACGGCGTTGCCGTGCGTCTCGTCCAGGCGCCACACGGTGGCGTGGCCGCCGCCATGGGCCACGTCAAACTGGAAGTGGCGCACGTCGCCCTTTGGTTTGCCCGGCGTGTACTGGTCGGTGTTACCCACGGGCTCCGCGTAGTTCCAGGCCGCGATCACCACCGTGCCGTCCTTGCGACGCGTTACCAGCGCGCTGTCGGTCGTTGCCGGCAGCCGTTCGTCGCCAAGCTTGTGCAGCATGGCGAAGGCGTTGAAGGCGGGCTTGGGGATGCGGTCGGCGGCGATCAGGCCGAAGCCGCCGTAGAACGGCGTACGCACCACGCCCTGTTCCTCGAACACATCCGAGAACGACCAGTAGCTCATGATGTCGACCTTGCCTGCACACAGGCGGATGGTGTTGGCCATCCACGGACCCATGTACACGGTGTCGGTGACATTGGGCAGGTTGGCGTAGGAGGCGTTGAACTCGCTCATGATGAACGGAAGCTTCGGGTACGGCGAGGCTTCGATCTCCTTGTGCACCTTGTCCACCGCGCGGCACACCATGTCCGAACGCGGGATCTTCTCATCGGTCTTGAAGACGTTATCGGCGGTGTCGTCACCGTAGACATGGGTGCTTACGAAATCCACTGGCACGTTTTCCTTCTTCACGTGCGCCAGGAACGCGGGCACCATCGCCGCCTGCGCCGTGGATGGGCCGCCGACATGGATGCGCTTGTCCACCGACTTGAGCGCGCGCGCGGTGTTGTCGTAGAGCTCAAGGTAGGTCGATTCGACCGGCCGCCCGGTCCAGAAACCATTCGGCTCGTTCCACACCTCGAAGTACCAGCTGGATATTTCCTCGATACCGTAGCGTTCGATCAGGTGCTTGGCGAACGCTTGCATCATGCCGTTCCAGAGTTTGTAATCCTTCGGCGGCGCAATGTTCGGGTGGTCCCAGAAATCATGCAGGGCCTTCGGGTCGGAGGAAAATTCCGGCGGCATGAAGGACAGTTCGACGAAGGGCTTCACGCCACGCTCTAGCAGGCCATCGTAGATCTGGTCGACGTACGACCAGTTGTACTGCCAGGTGCCGTCCTTATTGGCGGTGATCACGCCGACATCGCGGTTGAAGATGCCGTGGAAACGAACATGCTGGAAGCCGGTGGCGGCCTTGACCTTTTCCAGGTCCTTCCGGTAGTCGTCGCGTAAGGCCAGGGATGCAGTACCCGA
>NZ_DATHFX010000100.1:0-5685 GCF_035317885.1 Pinirhizobacter sp. | reverse complement strand
GCTTTCTGCAACGACTCGGTAAAGCTGCGGCCGATCGCCATCACCTCGCCCACCGACTTCATCTGGGTGGTCAGGCGGGCATCGGCGGTGGGGAATTTCTCGAACGCAAAGCGCGGGATCTTGGTGACGACATAATCGATGCTCGGCTCGAACGACGCCGGAGTGAGGCCGCCGGTGATGTCGTTCTTCAGTTCATCGAGCGTGTAACCCACCGCAAGCTTCGCCGCGATCTTGGCAATCGGGAAACCGGTGGCCTTGGAGGCCAGGGCGGACGAGCGCGATACGCGCGGGTTCATTTCGATCACCACCACGCGGCCATCGCGGGCGTTGATGCCGAACTGCACGTTGGAACCGCCGGTATCGACGCCGATCTTGCGCAGCACTGCAATGGAGGCATCGCGCAGGCGCTGGTATTCCTTGTCGGTAAGCGTCTGCGCGGGGGCCACGGTGATCGAATCGCCGGTGTGCACGCCCATCGGGTCGAAGTTCTCGATCGAGCACACGATGATGCAGTTGTCCGCCTTGTCGCGGACCACTTCCATCTCGAACTCCTTCCAGCCGAGGACCGATTCCTCCACCAGCACCTCGTGCACGGGCGACAATTCCAGGCCGCGGCCGACGATCTCGATGAACTCCTCGCGGTTGTAGGCGATGCCGCCACCGGAACCGCCGAGGGTAAAGCTGGGACGAATGATGGTGGGAAAGCCCACGGTGGCCTGGACCTCATGCGCCTGCTCCATCGAGCGGGCGACGCCAGCCTTGGGGCAGTCCAGGCCGATGTCGGCCATGGCGTGGCGGAACAGGTCGCGGTCCTCGGCCATGCGGATGGCCTCGCGCGAGGCGCCGATCAGTTCGACGTTGTACTTGTCGAGCACGCCATGGTCGGCGAGGTCCAGCGCGCAGTTGAGGCCCGTCTGGCCGCCCATGGTGGGAAGCACCGCGTCCGGGCGTTCCTTCTCGATGATGCGCTCGACCGTCTGCCAGTTGATCGGCTCGATGTACACCGCGTCGGCGGTGTCGGGGTCGGTCATGATGGTGGCGGGATTGGAATTGACCAGCACCACGCGGAAACCTTCCTCCTTCAGCGCCTTGCAGGCCTGCGCACCGGAGTAATCGAACTCGCAGGCCTGGCCGATCACGATGGGGCCGGCGCCGATGATGAGGATGGTCTTGATGTCTTGGCGCTTAGGCATGGTGTGCTGTATCTCCGGGCGTTGTGGCGGTGGCTTTGCGGGACGGTGCGCGTTTGCGTCTTATCCGGCCTTGTCGCGCGTGGCCTTGTCCATCAGGGCAATGAAACGGTCGAAGAGGTAACCCAGGTCGTGCGGGCCGGGAGCCGCTTCCGGATGTCCCTGGAAGCAGAAGGCCGGGCGATCGGTAAGCGCGAAGCCCTGGAGCGAGCCATCGAACAGCGAGGTGTGGGTGACCCGGGCATGCGGCGGCAAGGTGGCAGCGTCCACTGCGAAGCCGTGGTTCTGCGAGGTGATCAGCACGCGGCCGTCGTCGTGGTCCTTCACCGGATGGTTGGCACCATGGTGGCCGAACTTCATTTTCATCGTCTTCGCGCCGATGGCCAGGCCCATGACCTGGTGGCCGAGGCAAATACCGAAGGTGGGCACGCGGGCGTCCAATACTTCGCGCGTGGCTTCGATCGCGTAATCGCAGGCGGCCGGATCACCCGGGCCGTTGGACAGGAACACGCCATCGGGCTGCATGGCCAGTACTTCGGACGCTGGCGTCTGCGCCGGCACCACGGTGACCTCGCAGCCACGCGCGGCCAACAGGCGCAGGATCTGGCGCTTGGTGCCGAAGTCCCAGGCCACGACCTTCAGGCGCGAAGGAACGCTGCGAAAGGCGACAGCATCCAGGTCGTAGTGGCCATCGGTCCAGGTGAAGCGGTCCTTCGTGCTGACCACCTTGGCCAGGTCCAGGCCGTTGAGGCCCGGGAAGGCGCGCGCCTTCGCCAGGGCGGCATCGGCGTCGATGGCGTCACCGGCAACGATGGCGCCCGCCAGGGCACCTTTCTCGCGCAGGATGCGGGTGAGGCGGCGGGTGTCGATGCCGGCGATGGCCACGATGTTGTTGCGGGCCAGGTACGAGGGCAGGCTTTCCTCGCTGCGCCAGTTGCTGGCCAGTCGCGGCACGTCGCGGACGATCAGGCCAGCGACGTGCACGCGGTCGGATTCGGCATCGGCCTCGTTCACGCCGGTGTTGCCGATGTGGGGATAGGTCAGGGTGACGATCTGCTGGGCATAGGAGGGATCGGTGAGGATCTCCTGGTAGCCCGTCATGGCGGTATTGAAAACCACCTCCCCGACCGTCTCGCCGTGGGCGCCGACGGCATGGCCGTAAAAAATGCTGCCATCTTCGAGGGCAAGCAGAGCGGGAGTGAGCATGGGACCGCCTTTTAGGTGCAGCAAGGTCCGCAAGCCTGCCTGGGGCGGCTCGAGGACCTGGGGGAGGATGTTGCTTGGGCGGGTGCAAATGATACGTTCCCGGCCCATTTCTGTCCACCGCGCCGAACCCGCTTGCGGGCCCGCCGCTGGCGTTACAATGCGACGGAAGCGCACTGCCGGTACCTCGATGAACGCCATCCTGCTCGACCCTGCCCGTCTGGATCGTCCCGATACGACGCTGCGGCACGACCCGTTTCCGTTCATGATTGCCCACGGCCAGCTGCCCGAAGAAGCCCGCGCCGAGCTCGACCGGGACTTCCCCAGGTATTCCAGCGCCGGGTTCTTCCCCTATGACGCCAGCGACTGCGGCCCCTCGGTCAATGCGCTGATCGACCGCATGACCTCCGGCGATTTCGCCGATGCCATCGGCAAGCGCCTGGGGATAGACAAACTGGGCCATTACCCCACGCTGGTCACCCTGTGCCGGCTGCTGAACAAGCGCCACGGCACCATCCACACCGATTCGAAAAGCAAGGTCGCCACGGCGCTCATCTACCTCAATGCGCAATGGCCGGACACCAGCGATGGCTGCCTGCGTTTCCTTGGCAAGATCGACGACATCGACAGCATGGTTTCGCCGGAGTTGAAACCGCTCTACGGCGAATTCGCCGTGTTCAAGCGCGCGGAGAACTCCTTCCACGGCCACCTGCCCTACGAGGGCGAGCGCCGTGTCATCCAGGTGGCGTGGCTCACCAGCGAGGAAGAAAAACTTCGCAAAACCAAGCGCGGCAAGTTCAGCCGGGTATTCAAGAAGATCTTCGGCTCGCTGGACAAGAAGATCGGCGCCGGGCGCGACCGCAACGCCTCGCACCCGGATTGATCCGCCTGCGCCTCCGGGGTCAGAGTCTTGACTCTGACCCCTACCGGTCAGCGCGATAGATACCAGCCGGCGAAGACGGCAAATACCCCATAAAGCAAGCCCACCGGCACCAGCCACCGGGCATTGACCGCGCCGCGCCGGAACATCACCCACAGGGCGATCACCGCGATCATCGTCACCACGCCTGCCGCCATCAGCGGCACGTCGAACAGCCAGGGCGTGGCGAACAGTGCAAGGGAACTGGGGATGGTCGCCTGGATCATCATCGCGCCGGAGATGTTGGCAAGGGCCAGGCGCTCCTTGCCCTGCCGCACCCAGATCACCGCATTGACGGTTTCAGGAAGCTCGGTGGCGACGGGGCTCAAGACCAGCGCCACCAGGTGTGGCGAAAGATGCAAGGCGTAGCCGATGGCCTCGAGCTGGCCGACGAACACACGCGATGCGATGGCGATCACGGTGAGTGCGAGCACCGCCTGGAACGCCACCCACGCCATGGAAGGATCTTCATCGCGTGGACGGAATTTCAGCGGCTCGAGTTCCTCGTCTTCCGGCACCGTGTCGTCGTCGCGCATCTCGCGCCACACATAGGCCGCGTAGGCCGCGAGGAACACCACGCCCAGCCAGGGCTTGATGGCGAAGGCCACCAGGCCCAGGCCGCACTTGACGATGAAGATCGCCAGGAACCACGATTGGTCGCGCGCCAGGCGCCGGTTGTCCACCCGCAATACCTGGTTGGGACGAGCCAGCTTGCGGCGGCAGCTCCACAGCGAAATACCCACGACCGCGTAGGCGATGGTGGCCAACACCAGCGGGCCACCCAGGGCCGCGCCAACACCGATGTCACGGGCTTCGGGCGTCTTGCCGAACACCACGGCCACGAAGGTGACCGCACTTTCGGGCAAGGCAGTGCCGAACGCGGCAAGCACGGTGCCCGTGGCCGTCGCCCCGAGCTTCAATTTGCGCCCGAACCATTCGATGCCGTTGACGAAGTATTCGCAGGCAAGGTAGATCGCCACGGCGGCGCCGAGGAAGAGCGCGAGTGTCATCAGCATCGAATTCGACTTCGCCGGGCGAAACGTTAGGACCGATGGCACAACGACGCGGCTCGCCCGGCAAGGGTGAACACGTCGATGGCCAAAGGTCTCGCCGGGCGGGTTGCCGGAAAACCGGCAACTGCTGTTCGCGCCATGCGGCAAGCCGCAAGTGTGTTGACGCGAACTCCTCAGGGGGTAAGAGGATGGCTACTCCCCAATGACATCACCGGAAAGGTTAGCGGGGTTGGTTGCCCGTGGCAACCGTAGGGCGCTTACCCGCTCAGCCGCCGCCAATGACGTGGTCGATGGTCCAGGCCCCGGGGGCGCGCCCCGTCAGCCACTTGGCCGCTTCCAGCGCGCCACGGGCGAAGATCGCACGGTCGGTGGCGCGGTGACCCAGTTCCAGGCGCTCGCCGCCGGACATCAGCCAGGCCGTGTGCTCACCCACGATGTCTCCACCGCGGACCACGGCAAAGCCGATCGTGCCGTCCTTGCGCACGCCTGGGCGCCCCTCGCGCGCATACACCGCGGCATCGGCCAGGGTGGTACCCCGCGCGCCCGCGGCAGCTTCTCCCAGCGCCAGGGCGGTACCGGAAGGCGCGTCTTCCTTGCGGCCGTGATGCGCCTCGACGATGTCCAGGTCCCAGTCGGGCAAGGCGGCCGCCGCTTCCTTCAACAGCCGCGTAAGTACCGCGATGCCCAGGCTGAAATTCGCCGCCCGGAGAATCGCGATGCGCTCGGCTGCCCGCACCAGGCGCGCTTCCAGGCCGGCATCGATGCCGGTGGTGCCTGTCACCAGGGGAATCCCGTGGGCTTCGCAATGATCCAGGGCTGAGGCGAGCCCCGCCGGGCCGCTGAAGTCCACCACGATGTCGATGCCCGTGGCGTCATGCCAGTCGCTGACGTAGCGCAAGCCGGTGCCTGGATCACGCACGGGCTTGCCCTCGTGCGGGGAGCCCGCCGTCACCATCGCACGCGCCAGTTCGAACCGGTCGTCCGGGCCTACCAGGCCCACAAGAGCGCGACCCATGCGCCCGGAGGCTCCGTTGATGGCAATGCGGATCGGCCGGGTCATCCGGAGGTCACGCGCGACCAGAATTGCTTCACGCCATCGATGAAATTGCTCGACCGCGGGGTATGCCGCCCCACTTCGGCGCTTTCGAAGGTGGCTTCGAGCTGCTCGAACAACTCGCGCTGTTCGCGCGTCAGGCGGACGGGTGTTTCCACCACCACGCGGCAGACGAGGTCGCCCGTGCGGCCACCACGAACGGACTTCACGCCACGACCGCGCAACTTGAACTGGTGGCCTGTCTGCGTTTCCGGCGGCACCGCGATGGGTACCTCGCCATCGAGCGTGGGCACCAGCAACTCCGCA
>NZ_DATHFX010000099.1:0-7265 GCF_035317885.1 Pinirhizobacter sp. | reverse complement strand
TTCGTTGTCCCCGGAAGCCGGTCACTGTTTAGCCGGTTGAACCGAAGAATCAGTTTTTGGCTGATACGGCCGATGGGATACCCCAGCGTACGGTGCTGGCACCTTCCGGCGATCCAACCGGCTTGGTAGCTGGGACTGTCGGTTCAAACAGGGGGTTGACGATGTCGTTGCATGGCCACACCACCGCCCCTCGTGGCGGTGTTTTCCGTTGTGTACGCTCGGCGCCGATACAGGAGGCCAAGCGGTGATGCCGGTAACCGTGCTACTTGCCGATGAGCAGGCACTGCTGCGCGAGGGCGTGGCGTCGCTGCTGGCCGGCTTGTCGCGCTACGAGGTGATCGGTAGTACCGGCGACGGGCGCGACTGCGTGCGCGCGGCCTTGCGCTGCCAGCCTGGCCTGATTGTCTTCGACTGCGCCATGCGCGGCCTGAGCGGCCTGGAAGCCATACGCCGTATCGCACCACGCTGTCCGGACACACGGCTACTGTGCCTGTCCCGCTACGACGACGCGCGGTGGGTTCGCGCGGCCTTCGATGCCGGTACGCATGGATACGTACTCAAACGCGACGGCTTCGACGCATTGCGTGAGGCGATCGACAGCGTGATGCGCTCGCGCTATTACATCAGCCCCGACATTGCCCACCTGCTGGTCGACGGCATGCGCCGCCATCACAGCCCTTCGTTTGCCGAGCCCGAGGCGCTGAGCCCGCGGGAACGGGAGATCACCCAGCTGTTCGCCGAGGGCTTGAGTGCACGGGACATCGCCGAACGCCTGCATGTCAGCGTGAAAACGGTGGGCACGCATCGCGAACACATCATGGCCAAGCTGGGCATTCATGGCATTGCGCAGCTCACGCGTTACGCATTGCGCGAAGGACTTACCGTGCTTGATCCATGACGCATCGCGCTCAGCGTTCGCACGTTCGGGAATCAGGTTTTTCCGGATAACGCGCGCGCCGAAGCGACCGGATAGTGACCCGACCAACGCCACCGCGTCGAATCGGAGAACACGTCCATGGCCGACTTCAACAGCTTCTTTCCCACGCTGCTCAAGCATGAGGGTGGGTTCGTCGACGATCCGGACGACCCGGGCGGCGCCACCAACAAGGGCATCACCTTTGGAACGTTCCAGAAATGCGCAAAGAACTTGCTCGGTATCCAGCCCACGTTGGACAACCTGCATGCGCTGACCGATCGCCAGGCGGGCACGATCTACAAGGCGCTGTACTGGGACAAGGTGCACGGCGATGAGATTGCCCTGCAACCGCTGGCGAACATCGTTTTCGATTTCCAGGTGAACGCCGGCGCGAACGCGTCGCGCCTGCTGCAACGTGTATTGAACGCGCAAGGCGTGGCGCCGCAGCTGGTGGTGGATGGGGCGATAGGTGCGGGCACGCTTGGGGCACTGACGCAAGCGAACGCCGTAGCTGTGTATGCCGCTTATAAGCAGGGCCGCAGGGATTACTACACCAACCTGGTGAAGAAGCGCCGGACGTTGGGCAAGTTCCTCAATGGCTGGCTGGCCCGGGTGGACTCGTTCCCCGATCTGGCCCCGGCCACAACCAAAGGCGCATGAACCATGGCCGCGCAGACCTCACTGAACACCCTGATCGAAGCGATCGCCGGCGCTGTGGTCGATGCACAGGATCGCATCGAGCAGCACCAGATAAGCCACCTAAGCGACTTCTTCGACCAGGACAACCGGCCCAAGAGCGTGGTAATCCGCATGCCGTCGCTGCACCCGCAGGCAGGCGAAGACGATGAAGACCTTTACCGTGCGCCGATCCTGCCGCTGGTGTCGACCAACGTGCTGCGCATCAAGGACGTGGAGATCACCTTCGACGCCGACATCGGCCCGCTGATCGAGGGCGATGTGCCCGACGAAGGGCAGGCGGGCGAGCCTGCATGGAAAGGCAAGGCCGCCTCGGCGCGCCCGCAACTTCGCGTGGACCCGACGGCCGGCGGCAACGAGCGCAAGAGCGGCGCGGTGCACGTGGTGCTGCGTGTGGAAGGAAGCGAACCCACCGATGGCGCCGCGCGGCTCATGAACCACCTTTCGCAGATCCAGGGGGTCTTCAAGACGTTCAAGCCTGGCGACTAAAGGCGGTCGACCGCGCTGAATCGCGGCGGGCATTCCGCGCGCCGCGTCAAACACCGTAAGGAGTAACAGCATGACTGATCTTGTCAATATTTCTAGTCAATTCAAGGGCCTGCCCATGGGCGACCTGATCGGCTCGCCGCTCAGTGCCGCCTGCGAAGCGCAGGTAAAACTGGCCCAGGCCACCGCGGATTTCATCAGGGTCATCGGCTTCCTGCCGCCTGCCGCGGGCGATCCGAACGGGGTGGGAGACACCCGCACCGCGCAGTTCCGCTTCAAGCGTCCGGTGGACGATCCGGACGGCAAAGGCATTGCCGAGGAAGAAGTCGAACTCCAGGTGCCGCTGCTTGCCATCGTGAAGGTACCCAACCTTAGCGTCACCAAGGTGGACATCACCTTCGACATGGAAGTGAAGTCGTCCTTCACCCAGACGGAAAAGGACAGCAAGCAGGGAGCGTTCAGTGCCGAGGCTTCCATCGGCTGGGGCATCTTCAAAGCCACGGCGAAGATTTCGGGCTCGGTGTCTTCTACCAAGGAAAACACCCGAACCTCGGACAATTCGGCCAAGTACCACGTCGAGGTGCATGCCGAGGACAAGGGCATGCCCGAAGGCCTTGCGCGCGTCATGGACATCCTGCAGAGCGCCTGTGCGCCGCGCAAGATCGGCGCGCCGGTACTGGTGGCGGGTTCCTTGCCGAACGGCGGTTCGGTTCCGTAAGTGTTTCGGCCCATGGATCGCGGCGCCCGCGAGGTCGTCGCGATTCCTTCCGGAGAATGAGCATGTTCGACCTGACCGACGTGAAGTTCATCAAGCGTGTGGTTGTCGGCAACGACAACCCCAATCAGATGCGCAGCGACGCGCAGCTGGAGGAAGCGCAGGCGCTGCTTAATCGCTGCCTTACCGATACGCCGCGCGGATTCATCATTGGCGTGGAAAAGAGCTTCACGATCCTGCAGATCGGCGAGCATCAGGTGGTGTTGCAGTGGCTTTGCTACCACGTGGGCTTTCCGCGCAAGCCCGTCTGGCTGGGAGAGGGGTAGGGCGCCATGGCCAACTGCACGTTCGATCAATTGCTGTATGCGCTGCGGGTTTCCGTCGAAGCGGCCAACGAGGCGTTGCAGCGACGCCGCGCCATGCAATACGAGGCCGGAGGTGCCGATGCCCAGGCCTTGCACGTAGACGTGCCGCGCGACGCCAGCCCCGATGCGCCGCTGGTGCCCGTGGTGATACCGCTACGCGCTTTCCGCGATCCCCGCACGCCGCAGGTCACCGAGCTGTCCGTGGCGTTCGACTGCCGGTTGCGTTATGAGCGCGGCGGCAACGACGCCGATGAACTGGTGATCGACATGAGTCCTGTTCGACTGCGCTGGCTTCGCCGCCCAAAGATGCATCGCATGAGCATCTGCTTTCGTGCCGTCGACGCCTGGCAGCCCAGCGTCGTCCTGGACGGGCGCGTGGTGGGGTTTCCCATGGCGGCGGTGCGCTGATGGACAAACTTTCCGAAATGCGCGTGTCGCCTCGCTGGAGTACCGCGCTGATCGCCTGCCTGGATGAGCCTCCCCGGCGTGCGCGCGACAAACGTCGTGCGTGGGGGCTGGGCCTTGCGCTGGTTCTTGTTGGTATCGCCGGTGTTGCCGGCATCGCGGCGTGGTTCGGCCATTGAGGCAACAGCGCGACCACGCCATTCATAACGAAAGGGGAATCATATGTTTTCACGTACCGTAAAACCTCGTGCCCTGGGCCTGGCCGCTCTGCTCGGCCTGCTGCCCGCTATGGCCCTCGCGTCACCCCCGCAAGGTGAGTGGCGGGGATTGGTCCAGCAGGCAAACAGCGATGTTTCCATCGTTGTGCGTTTCAACGCCCAGGCCGCGAACGTTCATTTCGATGAGCCATTCTCGTGCGACGTGCCAGCGCGGCTGTTGAAGGCCGACGACACCGCGACTGTCTACCGTTTTTCCGTGTCCACGAATGGCGGCCGATTCTGCGACGGACTCACCGGCCACAACCTTAACCTGACGCCGGCTTCCAATGGTCACCTGAAGATCGCCTTCGACGCGGTCAGGAACACGTGGCGCGGTGAGCTCAGCCCGCCTGCGGCGTCCACACCCTAACCGTAAACAAGGACACCGTCATGGACACCATGCTGCTTTTCACCCGCTTCTGGCTGCTGCTGGCGGCGATCGGTGGCGCCACCCTTCCGGTGGCGCTGGGGAACGAGCCTTCGCGCAAACGTGCCGTCGTGCAGGTGGTGTGCGGGACGATGTTGGCGGTGTTCCTGGCTCCCGCGCTGGAAGGGCGGTTCCTTCCCGATTCGCCGGCGGAGATACATGCCGGCGTCTCGTTCCTGGTCGGCTGTTTCGGGCTGAGGGTGACGATGATCGCCCAGCGGCTGGTCGACTCTCGCGGCGAGTCGCTGGCCAACCGCGTGATCGACCGCATTGCCGGAGGCGACAAACCATGAGCGATGGCCTGTTCTGCCTCTACGCCGACTTCTGTTGCAGCCTGGTGATGGCACTGTGCGGTAGCTGGCTGCTTACCGATCGCCATCTGTGCCGCCTGCTGCGCGTATGCCACGCACTCATCGCCGCGGGCGCGCTGACAAATATGCTGGGCATCGTCGCCGACCGCCTGGGATACGAAGGTGTGAGCTACGGCCATGTCTGGCCTGGCGAGCTGATCACCAACATCGGCACCTCCGTGCTGATGTCCAGCTGGGTCTGGCGCTCGGTGCAGCGGCGCCTGAAGGCGGGGAAAAACGCCTGAAGAAATCGGGAATTTCCCGATATGACCGCATCAATGCAGCGGTGACAGTGCATCTGGGTACGCCATGCGCACCCTCGCTCGTTCGGATTCCCTGAACGCATAGCTACGCACCTCGATGCACTATCGAAAGGACACGCTGCCATGACCACCAACGTTAAACGACTCATCATCTTCGGCGACAGCCTCTCTGACATCGGCGTCAAGCGGAAGACCGTCGCCGGACAGTTCGCTTCGCTCTTTGGCCTGATGCGCACCAACCAGGTCAACCGTTACAGCGACAACCGCAACTGGACGGACTTCATCTGGGAATGGGCGGGCGGCCTGCCGCTGATCACCGTCGACAAGGCGACATCCGAGGCTGCCGCGACTCCCCATCTGACATGGAGCCGGAACAGTAACCAGGGTTCGTCGATCGGCGGTCCCCTTTACTACGCCAACTACGCCGAGGGCGGTGCCATGGGCGGAGCGGACCGCTGGGGTGCGGGCCTGGGTACATTCCGGGAGCAGTTCACCCGCTACAAGAATGACCTGAAGGGTTACGGCCCGGAACCCGGCGTGGGGCTGTACCTGATCTGGTTCGGCCTGAACGACCTGGTGACGAACGGGCGCGAACCCACCGACATGAAAGCGGTGGCCCTTCAGATGAGCCAGATCTGCCAGGAAATCATTACCCTCGATCCCAACGCATCCTTCCTGTTCGGCAACCTCCCCAATCCCCAGGACGCGGTGCGCTATATGGGGCAGGAGGCGACCGACAAGGTACTTGGCTTCTCGCAGGGTTCCTTTGAATTCGGGCACGAGCTGGCCAAGGAGATCAATGCGCACTTCCCCAAGAACCCCGCGGCCGTCGTCGACATCTACACCCCGATGGATCACGTCGGTCGGAACCTGAACTCCTACGGGTTCACCAAAGGCAAGCAACCGACCGGCATCGAGGTCAGGTATGGGGCTACACCGAGGGACCAGCTGGCCGCGTTCTATACCACCACTAGCGACGCAGCCCATCCGACCGAAGAGGTCTACAGGGTGATCGCCCAGATATGGTCGGATGAAATAAAGAAGCACTTCGAGCTGGGCCTGCTTCGGCAGAATGTGCAGGCGACGTTTGCTGTGAAGGGTTCGCAGTAATCGAAGACGATGTGGGGGTTAGCGTTGCGGGGGTCAGAGTATAACTCTGACCCCCAACCAGACCCCCAACCATTAGGCCGCGAGCGCCTTGTTGAGGGCGGCCATGTCGAGCTTCTTCATCTGCATCATCACTTCCATCGCCTTGGGGCTGCCTGCGATCTCGGCGACATTCTTCGGCACGATCTGCCAGGACAGGCCATATTTGTCTTTCAGCCAGCCGCAGACCTGGGCATTAGGATCACCGCCTTCGCCGAGCTTCGACCAGAAGTGATCGATTTCCTTCTGGTCGTGGCACATCACCACCAGCGACAGTGCTTCGGTGAAATGGAACATCGGGCCGCCGTTGATGGCGGTGACCAGTTGGCCGTCCAGCGAAAACGCCACCGTCATTACCGAACCTGGCGGGCGTCCGGTAGGCCCGGTCTCTCCCTTGGGGTAGTGCGTGGTCCCGTGGATCTTGGAATTGGGGAAGATCGATACGTAGAACTTGGCTGCTTCCTCGGCCTTGTCATCGAACCAGAGGAACGGCGAAATGCGCTGATAGGGCTCGGCCATGACGACTCCCGTTGGTGGTGGAATGGCCGAATATAAACGAGGGCCCATGATTCCGCGTGACGGGAAATTCTGTCCATGGCAGCAAACGGGAAAGGGCCCGGCTGAAACAGCCGGGCCCTCTTTTTTTACCCACCCTTTAAGGCGGTTGGAGGTCAGAGTTATAACTCTGACCCCGACAGGCCTGGGCGCGGACTACTGCGACATCAGTTCCAGGTGGCCTTCAAAGTGACGCCCGTGAAGGCGGCATATCCGTTGAGCATGATGTAGTACGTACCCGCGGTAGGCGCGGTGGCTGTGCAGCTTTCGTTGTTGCCCGTGACGAACGGGCGGCAGTCGTACGTGCTGGTGGTGGGGGCGGAGCCCAGCTTGACGTAGAGGTCCGCATCACCGGTGCCACCGCTGATGGCGATCTTCAGGTTCGTCGCGCCGGAAGGAATAACCACGGTGTAGTTGAGCTTGCCGTTGTGCGCCGCGGACAGGCCCGTTACCGCTACGCCGTTCTGCAGCACATTGCTGCCACCGCCGCCGCCACTGGAAACCGTGACGGAGGACGACTTCGAGTTCGTCGCGCCGCCATTGTCCGTGACCGTTTCGGTAGCGTTATAGGTGCCTGCAGCCGCATAGGTGTGGCTGGGACTGGTGGCCGTGGACGTGCTGCCATCGCTGAAGGACCAGCTGTGCGAGGCGATGCTGCCATCGCTATCGGTGGAGCTGTCGGTG
>NZ_DATHFX010000098.1:0-3419 GCF_035317885.1 Pinirhizobacter sp. | reverse complement strand
GTTTCGCGCGTACGCACCTCGCCGATCATGATCACGTCGGGTGCCTGGCGCAGGGTGTTCTTCAGCGCGTTCTCCCAGCTATCGGTGTCGATGCCGATTTCGCGCTGGGTGATGATGCAGTTCTCGTGCTTGTGCACGTATTCGATCGGGTCTTCGATGGTGATGATGTGGCCGGTCGAATTGTGATTGCGATAGCCCACGAGTGCAGCCAGCGAGGTTGACTTACCCGTACCGGTGCCGCCGACGAAAATCACGATACCGCGCTTGGTCATCGCCAGCTGCTTGAGGATCGGCGGCAGGGTAAGTTCTTCGAAGGTGGGTATCTTTGATTCGATCCGGCGCAGCACCATGCCCACGCAGTTGCGCTGGTAGAAGCACGACACGCGGAAGCGCCCTACCCCCGAAGCACTGATGGCGAACTGGCACTCGTGGGTCTTTTCAAATTCCTCGCGCTGCGAGGGTGTCATCACGTTCAGCACCATGTCGCGCGATTGCTGCGCGGTGAGCGGGCTTTGCGTGATGGGGACGATGCGCCCCTGGATCTTCATCGATGGCGCGACGCCTGCCGTGATGAACAGGTCCGATGCCTGTTTGTGCACCATCAACTTCAGGAAGGAAGTGAAATCGAAATCGCTCATGACCGAACCCTAATCGCCGGAAGCCGGCGCCCCTGGGGCGAGGATATACCTGTTTTGGTCCGCCCGCGCCCACCGCCGGGAGTGGTACGCCAGAAGGCTGATGGAGTTGGCATTCCCGTTGCCGGGGCAGCCTCCATACGGCTGCCCCGACCGGCTACCGGCTTACTTGAACACTTCCTTGTTCTTCGCATAACCCACCGCCTGCTGGCGGGTCACCAGGCCGCGCTTGACCAGGTCCTGCAGGGTCTGGTCGAGGGTCTGCATGCCGTATTGCTGGCCGGTCTGGATCGCTGAGTACATCTGGGCGACCTTGTCTTCACGAATCAGGTTACGGATGGCCGGGATGGCCACCATGATCTCGTGGGCCGCCACGCGACCGCCGCCGACCTTCTTCAGCAGGGTCTGCGAGATCACCGCGCGCAGCGACTCGGACAGCATCGAGCGCACCATGGGTTTTTCACCGGCCGGGAACACGTCGATGATGCGGTCGATGGTCTTGGCGGCCGACGACGTATGCAGCGTGCCGAACACCAGGTGGCCGGTTTCCGCCGCGGTCAGCGCCAGGCGGATGGTTTCCAGGTCGCGCAACTCACCCACCAGGATGTAGTCCGGATCCTCGCGAAGCGCCGAACGCAGGGCCTCGGTGAAGCCGTGCGTGTCGCGGTGCACCTCGCGCTGGTTCACCAGGCACTTGTGCGAGGTATGGACGAATTCGATCGGGTCCTCGATGGTAAGGATGTGGCCGTATTCGTTCTTGTTGATGTGGTCGACCATCGCCGCAAGCGTGGTGGACTTGCCCGAACCTGTCGGGCCGGTGACCAGGATCAGGCCCTGCGGCTGCTCGATCAGGTCGCGGAAGATGCGCGGCGTGGCGAGGTCTTCGAGCGTGAGCACTTCGGAGGGAATGGTACGGAACACCGCGCCCGCGCCGCGATTGTGGTTGAACGCGTTCACGCGGAAACGCGCCAGGCCCGGGATCTCGAAGGAGAAGTCGACCTCGAAGAACTCTTCGTAGTCGCGGCGCTGCTTGTCCGACATGATGTCGTAGATCAGCGAGTGCACCTGCTTGTGCTCGAGCGCGGGGATGTTGATGCGGCGCACATCGCCGTCCACGCGGATCATCGGCGGCAGGCCCGCGGAGAGGTGGAGGTCGGATGCCTTGTTCTTCACCGAGAAGGCAAGCAGTTCGGCGATATCCATCGTATTCCCCTGGGTCTTCGTAACGTACGGGCGGTGCGGCCAGCGGCACGGCGAAACGGCAACGGATGACCACCATCGTCGCCGCAGGTCCTGAATGCCAGGTCCCCCTTGCGCGCCTAGGGTAACCACCGCCGCCGGGAAGGGGCAAGCTGCAGGTATATTGTCGCCTGTCGGCGCGTTGACGCGCCTTAGCCCTCCTAAGAAGGAGATCCATGACTCGCATAGCCTTCATCGGCGGCGGCAACATGGCACGCAGCCTGATCGGAGGCGTGCTCAAGCACGGCGGCCACGCGGGCTCGATCAGCGTTGCCGAGCCCCGCGCCTATAGCTGCCAGGAGCTCGCCCGCGAGTTCGGGGTGGTCACCTACCCGCAGAACGTGCTGGCCGCCGAGGGCGCCGAGGTGCTGGTGCTGGCGGTCAAGCCGCAGGTGATGCCCGCGGTCTGCAAGGAGTTGAAGCACGTGGTGACGCGCTCGCGGCCGCTGGTGGTGTCCATTGCCGCCGGCATCCGCATCGCCCAGATCGAGCGCTGGCTGGGCGGCCCCCAGGCAGTGGTCCGCTGCATGCCCAATACGCCGGCCCTGATCGGCGCCGGCGCCACGGGCCTGTTCGCCAATGGCCGGGTCGGCGCCCCGCAGCGGGCCCTGGCGCAGCACCTGCTCGATTCGGCCGGCCTCACCGCCTGGGTGCCGCAGGAAGAAGACCTCGACGTGGTCACGGCAATCTCGGGCTCGGGGCCGGCCTATTTCTTCCTGCTGGCCGAAGCGCTGGAGGCCGCCGGCGTCGCCCAGGGGCTTTCCCCCGAGACGGCCCGCGCGCTGGCCGCGCAAACCGCCCTGGGCGCCGGACGGATGCTCACCGAAAGCAGCGAGCCAGCCGCCACCCTGCGTGAACGGGTGACCTCGCCCAACGGCACCACCCAGGCGGCGCTGGACAGCTTCGCCATGGATCATTTCAACCTTATCGTCGAACGCGCCGTCGACGCCGCCACCCGGCGGGCCGAGGCGCTGTCGGCCGCCATGGATGCACAATAGTGAATTACCTCGCCAACGCCGGCGGCCTTGTCATCGGCTTTGTTTTCGGCGCCATCGTTACGCTTTTCGTCCTGCGCTTCCTTGCCGAGGTCTGCCGCGCCGATTTCCACAACCCGCTGTGCCAGGTGCTGTACCGCTATACCAACCCGATCCTGCAGCCGCTGCGCCGGGTGCTACCGACCTGGCGCCGGTGGAATAGTGCGGCGCTGGTGCTGGCGTACCTGGCAGAGCTGGTCAAGCTGTTGCTGGGATTCGCGCTGGTAGGTGCGATGCCTTCGGTGCCGGGCCTGCTGGTGCTGGGGCTGGCCGAACTCGTCGACTATTTCGTGATGCTCTACGTGGTACTGGTGTTCGCATGGTCACTGATGAGCATGATGAGTACCGATCGCTACCACCCGGTGATCCGCCTGGTGGGCAGCCTGGTGGAGCCGGTATTGCGGCCATTGCGTGGCCGCATCGTGCTCGGCGGCCTGGATTTCTCGCCCGCCGTGGTGATCCTGGTGTTGATGTTGCTGCGCGTGACCCTGGTGCTGATGGTCAGCGACCT
>NZ_DATHFX010000097.1:0-4295 GCF_035317885.1 Pinirhizobacter sp. | reverse complement strand
CTGGGTGGGCTAAGCGTGATCTCGGCGAGCCTGGATGCAGAGGGTGATGTGCTCCATCACAATGATCTGGATCTGCTCAGTTTCGGCGAGCTCGATGGCTCCCGTAGCGTGCGCGTAGGTGCCATCGAAAGCGACCTGCTGAAGACACGCTTCACCGTCCAGGCACCGGACGACATCCAGCTGGCGATGTGGGAGAAGTGGTGCTTCATCGCTTCGCTTGCGGGTATCAACTGCCTGATGCGTGCTTCCATCGGCGCGGTCATCGACGCTGGCGGTGTGTCACTTGCACTCAAGCTCTATGACGAGTGTGCCGCGGTCGCCGCGTCGCAGGGTTTTGCCCCGCGTGCTGAAGTACGGCAGCGTGCACGCGCTGCGCTTTCCGCGCAAGGCTCATCGTTGACGGCGTCGATGCTCAGGGACATCCAGCGGGGATCGCGCACCGAGGGCGAGCATATCCTCGGCAGTCTGCTCAGGCGTGCAACGTCGTCGAACATTGACGCACCGACACTGGAAGCTGCAACGGTGCATCTTCGCGCCTACGAAAATTCCCGCGCAAATACCACACAAGCCTAAGCCGGGCACGGAGCGCGCCAGCAGGCGCGCCAACGCACACTCAAGCCTCCGCGCGAGTGTGTGCCATGAACTCGTTATTCCTGTCCGTTGCCCTGTCCACGCTTGCCGCAGACACGGGAAGCATCACTTTTCGGGGCGCCGTCGTCGCGCCAACCTGTTCGTACCGTCATGTCGCCAACCCTCATATCGTCGATGCGGGAGATTGCTACCAGGGCACAAGGCCCATGGTGACCGAACCCTCCACGGAGCCGGACGCGGCCACCGTGGCGCTGGTGGGCATGAACATTCCCACCTGGCGCCTTACCTACCGCTAGGTATCAGTCCGGTGGGTCAGCCCAGCGGCTGGTCGGGACTTACCCGGTAGCGCTGGCCCATGTAACTGGCGCTGGCCCATAGCGCCTGGGCGAGCGCCTCGCGGGCAAGCAGCGGATCCACATCCATGGGTGTCATCGTTTCGGTGGTCCTGTCATAGGCGAACTGCACCGGTGCACTGTCCGGCTGCATGACCAGCAGGTCCGTGCCCTTCATGTAGCCCTGGTTGTCGCTGTACTGCATCACGGCGCGATCCGGGTCGCGCTGGGTGAGGTCCGCGCCTGGCATCGGGTGCACGCAATCGACACCCATCAATGAAAGCAAGGTGGGCGGAAGATCCATCTGGCTCACCAGCCGTTCGTCGCGGCGGGGCGCCACGCCGCTTCCCACGATCAATGCAGGGATGTGGAAATGACGCACGGGAACCAGGCTCGCCCCGTGCACGCGGGCGTCGTGGTCGGCCACCACCAGGAACACGGTGTTTTTCCAGTAGGGGGAGTTCCTGGCGCGGTCGAAGAATTCGCCCATGGCCCAGTCGGCGTAGCGCACGGTGTTGTCAACCGTGGCCGGGTCACCATCGAGCGGTATGCGGCCGGCGGGATATTCCCACGGCGTATGGTTGCTCACGCTGAATGCCACGCTCACTGTTGGCGTATTGCCGTCCTGCATCAGCCGGTGGTGCAGTTCATTGAACATGTCTTCATCGGACGCGCCCCACGAACCGGTGAAGCCAGGTTTCACCGCGAACTTCGGCAGGTCCACCACGTCGTCGAAGCCATTGCCCAGGCAAAAGCTCTTCATGTTGTCGAAGTGGGCTTCGCCGCCGTAGATGAAACGCGAGGCGTAGCCGAACTGCTTCAGCAATCCGGCGATGGTGAAGAAATCACGCTGGCTGCGTGGAAGCTTCACCACCGCCTCGGCGGGGGTGGGCGGGAAACCGGTCATCACGGCCTCGAGGCCGCGCACCGAGCGCGTGCCGGTGGCGTAGGTGCGGGCCAGCAACCAGCCTTCGCCGGCCAGCGCATCGAGCCTCGGGGTGAGGCCGCGGCCTCCCAGGCAACCGACGAACTGCGCGCCCAGGCTTTCCTCGATGATGATCACCAGGTTCGGCCTATCCCCGCGCTTCACGCTGGGCAGCTGGCGATGCTGCATGTCGCCATCGGACCTGCCCCAGGCTTTCGCCACCGTGGCCTGCACCTCATCCGCGGGCATGCGCCCGTACACGGCCGAGGCAGGTTTGTCGCTGCGCATCACCATGATCGCGTTGGCCACGACGAAAGCGGAGTTCAGCGGCAACTGGTTGATCATCGCGTCGCTGCAGAAAGCCACCTGCGCGGCGTTGATCGGCCGGTGCCCAAGGCTGCCGCGGCCGAGCGCGAACAACACCACGAACAGGGTCAGGGTTAGTGCCGCCTTCTGCCACCAGACCAGCGCGGGATCCGGGCCGCCGCCATGGATGAAGGCAAGCCCGACCCAGCACAGCAGCATCGTGACCACCAGGCCGCCAAGCAGCATCGCCTTGAAGCCGCGCCACAGCATCGTGGACACCTCACGGGGATTGCCCAGGTATTCAATGAACAGGCGATTGGGCCGCGTGTCGTACTCGATGATGAACTGCGGCGTGCAAACCTCAAGCAACACCACGATGCACCACCACACGGAGAACCATGCCCCGACGATCCATACCGCCCACGGCTGACCACCAAGCCATGGCGCCAGCAGGAAGGGAAAACCCGCGACCATCGAGAAGAAGCTCAAGTCGATGCGCAGGCCGCCCCGCATCACCGGCCACAAGCCACCGGCGGCGTGCACACGCGCACCTTGCCAGGCGGCGAACGCCAGGCGGCACACGGTGGTCAGGAGCACCGCGGCAAGGAAGAAGCGCCAGCACAGTGAGAACAAATCAGGTGGTCCTTGAAGGCAATCGGCTACTTTACCGCGGACGCGAGGGCTTCGGTTTCACGTAACGACGGCATGCCGCCCTGCGCGCCCAGCCGCGATACCGAAAGCGCCGCCGCGGCGCACGCCAGGCGCACGGCTTCGTCGATGCCGCGATCCAGGAACTCCGCCATGGCACCGTTGAACGTATCGCCTGCGCCTGTGGTGTCCACGACATCCACCGAGAAGCCAGACTGGTGTACCGGCTCGCCACCGTCGCGGTACCACGCGCCTTCGCTACCGCGCGTAAGCACCACCGGGCACGGTGCCCGCGCCATCAGCGCGCGGAAGTTCCCGTCGGGGTTTTCGCCAAGCACACCGGCCAGTTCATGCTGGTTCGGCGTGAGGTAACGAACGCGTTTGAGCAGCGCCGCGGGAAGGCGCTGCGCTGGCGCGGGATTCAGGATGACCGGCACGCCGGCCCGGGTGGAGACCTCGACCGCCGCTTCCACCGCCTCGAGCGGGATTTCCAGCTGAAGCAGCACGGCGTCAGCGCCATCGAAGGCGGCGGCGGCATCGAACACCTGGGCCGCGGTGACGCGGGCATTGGCTGCGGGGACCACCACGATCTGGTTCTCACCGCCGGCCACGGTGATCGAAGCGGTGCCGCTTTCCGTATCGTCCAGGCGCTTGACGTGCGTAAGGTCGATGCCTTCGCGTTGAAGGCCCGCGTGTAGCTGGTCGCCAAAAGCATCACGGCCGAGCGCTCCCACCAGCGACACGCGTGCGCCCAGGCGAGCGGCGGCCACCGCCTGGTTGGCGCCCTTGCCACCGGGCACGGTAAGGAAGCGTTCGCCCATCAGGGTTTCCCCGGCGCCGGGAAAACGTGCGGCCACCGTGACCAGGTCCATGTTGATGCTGCCCACCACGACGATGCGTGCCATGCCACCGTTCCTTCACCGCGTCTGCGATCACGGCGCCTAGGATAGTCGATGCGTTAGCATGCGCGTTCCCAAGGCTGCCCCCTCGCCCATGATCCCCGAGACCGTCGAACACGAAACCGGCCCCGCCCCTACGCATTCCATCATCTGGCTGCACGGCCTGGGCGCTGATGGCAACGACTTCGCGCCGATCGTCCCGGAGCTGGTCGATCCTTCCTGGCCCCAGGTCCGTTTCGTTTTCCCGCATGCCTCCGTGCGCCCAGTGACGATCAACAACGGCATGCCGATGCGCGCCTGGTACGACATCGAAAGCTTCGATGAAGCCGACCGCCAGCGCGCGCCGGGGATCCATCATTCGATCGCTGCCGTCGAGGCCCTGATCGCCCGCGAGAACGACCGCGGCGTGCCGGCGCACCGCATCGTGCTGGCCGGATTCTCGCAGGGCGGCGCGGTGGTCCTGTCGGCGGCACTGCGTTATCGCGAACGACTGGCAGGCCTTGTCGCCTTGTCCACCTATCTTCCGTTGCGGGATACCCTGACCGCGGAAAGCCATCCGGCCAACGCCGGTTTGAAGGTGTTCTGGGGTCATGG